>CAVGBV010000031.1:18591-23941 GCA_963627615.1 Alloprevotella sp. | reverse complement strand
GCTGTGCCTTCTGACGCAGCTTGTCCAGTGCGGACGGCTGCTTTTCTGAAGGCATCTCCGCCTCCTCGCTGCCGCCAACCTTGGCCGCAAATGCTGCCAGCGACGCTCCGAAGCCGCTCTTCTTAGCGTGCTCTGTCGGTGCCTGTGCCGCAGGCTCCTCCGGCAAATGCTCTACCTTGACTGTCGGCTCAGCCTTCTTGACAGGTTCTGCTGCCGCCTCACCGTTGACTTCTTCCACTTCCAGGACAATGATGGACTTATCATCGTCGTTTTTATCCTTCGCCAGCTGCAAAAGCTGCTGCGCGATGGTCTCCTTGGGCGCATCCTTGGCCGCGCGGACAATCCGCTCGATCTCCTGATTGGATACGGAATCCGTGATACCGTCTGTACAAAGGATAAAGATATCTCCCGGATAGAATACAAAATACTTGGAGAATACCTGTGACTCCGCGTCATAGATATCAAACATGCCCAATGTCGCCGTGGGACGGCTGTCGAGCTTATGTACCTCCGCCTGTTCCTGCGTCAGGATTCCGAACTTATACAGATCCGTCGCTTCCAGGTGGTCCTCTGTAATCTGCAGCATTCTTCCGCCACGGATCACATAGATTCGGCTGTCTCCGAGATGGACCGCAAGACCGCGGTTCTTATGCAGAAACAGTCCCGCAAAAGTGCTGTTCACACTTTCCGAGCCCAACGCGCTCTGATACTCACGAATCTTGTTGTTGGTATCACACAGAAAACTCCAGATCTTATCTCTGGAAATCGACCCGTCCATGCTCAGTACCGACTGCAGCTGCTGCAGCCTCTGCATCACCAGCACAGAGGGAGAATTCTTAAGCGCAACGTCCTCAGCGTTCTCTCCGTCGCAGACACCATACATCTGGAAATCCACATGGGAAGTCTTGCTGATACACACCTGCGGTTCTTCACTGCCCGGAGCCAGATAACGTCCATTGACATAGATATTATCCAGGTTCATTCCCTTTCCCTTGGCAGAGATGGCAAACGCAGAAATCTTCAATTCATTCTCCATAGTACACCATCCTTCAAATAAAGTAACCTTCTAATTTTCTATTATACAGCATACAACCGCATAATTCAATGACTTTTTTCTTAAATCTTTCTGATATAAGTCTCCGATTATCCGAAATATGCCACACCGGAAGCAAAAAGCTTCTGATTCTTTTCGCCCGGAATGTTTTTGGCTACCTGCTCGCCTCTACGCTCCGTATGTCCCATCTTACCCAGAACACGTCCATCCGGAGATGTGATTCCTTCGATGGCCCACAGAGATCCGTTCGGATTATAACGGATATCCATAGTCGGCTCTCCGTCCATATCCACGTACTGTGTCGCGATCTGGCCATTGGCCGCAAGACGCGCCAGAGTCTCCTGATCCGCCATAAAGCGTCCCTCACCATGAGAAATCGCGATGGTGTGAATATCCCCCGGCTCCACTGCCGCAAGCCAAGGAGAACGGGTAGACACTACACGTGTCCGAACCATGCAGGAGGCATGGCGTCCAATCGTGTTGTACGTCAGCGTCGGATCCTGCGCTGTCAGATCCCGGATCTCCCCATAGGGGACCAGTCCCAGCTTGATCAGCGCCTGGAATCCGTTGCAGATTCCCAGCGCCAGGCCATCCCGCTTCTGCAGCAGCTCCATGGTCGCTTCCTTCAGCTTTTCATTGGAAAAGACCGTAGCGATAAACTTACCGGAACCCTCCGGCTCATCACCGGCCGAGAAACCGCCGCTGAACATCAGAATCTGTGCCTGACGAATCCGGCGCGCCATCTCGTCGATGGACTCCAGAATATCCTGTCCGGTCAGGTTCCGCAATACAAATACATCCGGCTCAGCACCCGCGTCCCGGAATGCCCGTGCTGTATCGTACTCGCAGTTGGTTCCGGGGAATACCGGAATAAATACACGCGGACGCTTTGCGGCAGCGTTTCCGATATGGAAGCTGTGCTCGCCCTTTACAAACGGCGTACCTCCGATCGGCGCCGTATCCTTCACAACAGTCTTGTATACGGATTCCAGACGGCTCTCATAAGCCTTCGTCACCTCTGCCGCGGATACGCTCTCGCCCTTATAGGTGAAGGCACCCTTGTCTGTCACCTGTCCGATGCATGCCCCGTACTTGGCAGGATCCACGCCATCCGCCAGTTCCAGCACCAGACTGCCGTAGACCGAAGCAGCCGACAGATCCGCTGTATCCGCAAAATCAAATCCGTATCCATTGCCCAGACACATCTTAACCACAGCCTCGATCAGGCCGCCGCCGTCTATCGCATAGGCCGCCATGATCTCACCGGAACGGATGCCTTCCGTTACATGGTCGTAACGCGCCATCGCATCCTGGAAATCATATACGCGGTTCTGATCCAGCTTCAATGTCATCAGCGCGACCTTATGTCCGGCCTGCTTCATCTCCGGCGTCAGAATCTCATTGGTTCTGGCAGCCGCGACCGCCAGGCTGATCAGTGTCGGCGGAACATGCATCTCTCCAAAGGATCCGGACATCGAGTCCTTACCTCCGATCGATGCCAGTCCCAGCTCACGCTGTGCTCTGTGCGCTCCCAGAAGCGCCGCGAAGGGCTTACCCCAGCTCTCCTTGGCCGCCATCCGCTCAAAATATTCCTGGAATGTAAAATGAATCTTATGATAATCTCCGCCGGCCGCCACAATACGGCTGACAGACTCCATCACCGCATACATCGCGCCATGATACGGGCTCCAGCTCGATACATAGGGATCATAGCCAGGCGCCATCAGAGACGCGGTCGTCGTCTCTCCCATCACCGGAAGCTTGGCTACCATGGTCTGTACCGGCGTCATCTGATATTTTCCGCCAAAGGGCATCAGTACCGTGGAAGCGCCGATACTGGAATCGAACATCTCCACCAGTCCCTTTTGGCTCGCGACCTGCAGGTCGGACATGATTCCCGTCACCTGCTCCGCGAAAGACTTATCCTTATACTGTTCCGGAAGGCTCACCGCGCCCTTAGCGTCCGGACAGGTTACCTTGACATCCGCATAGCTTGCCGCGCCGTTTGTGGAGATGAACTCTCTGGACAGATTGACAATCACCTTATCTCTCCAGTGCATTACCAGTCTGGGAGACTCCGTCACTACGGCCACCTGCACCGCGTTCAGATTCTCTTCTGCCGCATAGCTCAAAAACTTCTCCGCATCCTGCTGTGTCACGACTACAGCCATACGCTCCTGAGACTCAGAGATCGCAAGCTCCGTTCCGTCCAGTCCCGCATACTTCTTGGGAACCAGATCCAGCTGAATATCCAGTCCGTCCGCCAGCTCGCCGATCGCTACGCAGACACCGCCTGCTCCAAAATCGTTGCAGACCTTGATCAGACGGCTGACCTTGGGGTTACGGAACAATCTCTGAATCTTACGCTCTGTCGGCGCGTTTCCCTTCTGCACTTCCGCTCCGCAGGTATGAATAGACTCCTCGTTATGCGCCTTGGAAGAACCCGTCGCGCCGCCGCAGCCATCCCGGCCTGTCGAGCCGCCCAGAAGGATTACCACGTCGCCCGACTCCGCGTTGCCGCGGACCACATTGGAACGGGGCGCCGCCGCGATGACCGCGCCAAGCTCCATATGTTTAGCCATAAAGCCCGGATGATATACTTCCTGCACATAGCCTGTCGCCAGTCCGATCTGGTTTCCATATGAGCTATAGCCCTTGGCCGCCTGCGTCGCAAGCTTTCGCTGCGGAAGCTTGCCCGGAATCGTATCCCGAACCGGAACCGTCGGATCGGCTCCGCCGGTAATACGCATTGCCTGATATACATAGGAACGGCCGGAGAGCGGATCCCGGATCGCGCCGCCCAGGCAGGTCGCCGCGCCGCCGAACGGCTCAATCTCGGTAGGATGGTTGTGCGTCTCGTTCTTGAACATCAGGAGCCATTCTTCCTCCTTGCCGTCCACATCTACCGGCAGTACAATACTGCAGGCATTGATCTCGTTGCTCTCCTCCAGATCGGTCAGCTTGCCCTCTGCCTTGAGACGCCGCATGGCCGCCAGCGCGATATCCATCAGACACTGCGGCTTGTTCTCTCTGCCCAGCGCCTTTCTTGTCTCCAAATAATCTTCATAGGACGCCTTGACCGGATCCAAGAGGCTCCCATTTTCAAACTCCACATTCTCCAATACCGTGCCGAATGTTGTATGACGGCAGTGATCCGACCAATAGGTATCCAGCACCCGAATCTCTGTCACACTGGGATCCCGATGCTCCACTTCCTTAAAATATTTCTGAGTATGCAGGAGATCTGCCTTACTCATGGCCAATCCCATGCTGCGCACCATCTCCTCGATCTGCGCCTCATCCTTTTCACAAAAACCCGTAACGACTGCGACATCCACCGGCACGCCATAGTGCATCTCCAGCGTTTCCGGCTTTGTCAGCGCTGCCTCTCGGGAATCCACCGTATTGATGCAGTACTCCTTGACCGCTTTCTTCTCTTCTTCGCTCAGCTTTCCATGCAGCACATAAACCTTGGCATAATTGACCTTAGGATCCTCCTGCGCGGCAAGAATCCGGATGCACTGCACCGCGGAATCCGCCCGCTGGTCATATTGTCCCGGCAGGTACTCCACAGCAAACACAAAATCCGCCGAATCCAGCTCGACTTCTTCCTCATAGACATCATCCACCGGCGCCTCGGACAGAATACGCCTCACCGCCCGCTGATATGTCTCCCCTGAAATATCCTCGATATCATAGCGGTGCAAAATCCTAACGGATTCCAGTTCCTTCAGATGCAGATTGTCCTGCAGATCTCTTAGGAGTCCTGCAGCCTCCGTGCGAAATGCTGGCTTTTTACCGACATAAACGCGTCTTACTGTTGACATATTCTTCCCGTCCTTTTTATTGTAGTGTATAGTCATACAGATTCAGTATAACATACTTGACTTTCAAAAACAACTTTTTTATCGAAAAAAGGCATCTCGCCCAGGATTTGAGCGAAATGCCTAAAGAATCATTTTTTTGCGGTTTTACTATTGGCAGCATCCTTCTTCTTGGTCATACTTGCCATCTTGGCGGAGAGCTTCTCTCTCCAGGTCAGCTTCTTGGGCGGCTCCGGCTTTTTCTCACCCTTCTTGGCGGTGGAATATCCCAGAATATAAGCGCCCGAGATCTCCAGCTTCATGTTGCGCTTGACCGGCAGGGTCTTAAATACCGTACCGTCGCACAGCATGGTTACGATCTGCGGTCCCACCTTAACCTTCGCCATGGGAAGCTTACGATGCTTCAGGTAAAATGGCACGCTGTCCAATGAGCCTTTTGGAAAATTGGCTTCTGACAATTTCATTTTTTTCT
>CAVGBV010000031.1:16490-18581 GCA_963627615.1 Alloprevotella sp. | reverse complement strand
CCGCCACCGTCTGTTTATTCTGGTTGATCATCTTCTGCGACTCGTCGGACTTTTTCTGCAGCTTTCTGCCAAGAAAATACAATCCGACAAGCACCGCGGCTACCACCAGAAAGATTGTAAAAATTACACCCATCGTATCCATTGGGGTACAGCCTCCTTTGAAATGTAAACTATATTTTAGTCTATCTGATTTTCAGCAGAAAGTCAAGTCCTATTTAATTTTCGGACAGACGAATCCGCTGTTCGCCCAAACCATCCTGCACCTCAATATTCACCTCATGTTCACCGCTGAAGTGGCTGTCAATGTCCAGAATATAATGGATATGGATCGACCAGTTATGCTCTTCGATCTCCATCTGCAGCGACTTGGTCGTTACGCCAAGCTCCATCATGCCGAACGGAGACCCGTACACCATCATGTTGCGTTTTCCCGCCTCAAAACGGATCTGCGCTCCGATCCTGCCCGGATGGGTTACATATACCGCGTCTCCGTCCAGCTTGATTACCGCCTGTCGGGAATCCTGCCCATCTCCTAGGATCTCCTGGTAGGTGACATACTGCTTTCCATTTCTGGCAAAATACTCGCCGGGACTTACAATCTCTACGTTCTCCTCCGCCCCGTCTTCATCCTCCATCTGGTGCAGTCCGCAGATAGAGATATAAACATTACGCTCCATAAGAGGGCTTCCTCTCCATCGCGATACGGATCAGCTCCCGGATCTGTTCCTCTACGCTCATTCCTTCCGCTTTCCAAAGCATCGGATACATGCTAATCGGAGTAAAACCAGGGAACGTATTGATCTCATTGAAGATGACTTCTCCGGTAGAACGCTCAATGAAGAAATCCACACGGGACAATCCGCTTCCGTCAATTCCCCGGAAAATCGCGACCGCGTCACGGCGGATCTCCTGCCGGGTAGCTTCCTCCATCTCCGCCGGAACCACCGTCTTGGATTCCACGTTGATATACTTGGCTTCAAAATCATAGAACTCTGCCGCGGACAAAATCTCTCCCACATTGGCCGCCTTGACATCCTGCTCGCCCAATACAGCGCATTCTACCTCACGGCCGTCGATAAATTCCTCTACCAGCACGCGCCTGTCCTCGGCCGCCGCCTTCTTCAGGCCTTCCCGCAGCTCCTCCGCGTTGCGCGCCTTGGTGACGCCCACGGATGATCCCGCTCTGGAAGGTTTCACAAAAACCGGATAATCAAAAGCTTCCTCTACTTTGTGAATGGCCTCTTCCGGCGCATGAGCAATCTCGTAACGGGTCAGATCCACATATCTGGCCTGCCGGATTCCCAGTCCCCGTACAATCTTCTTGGTGTAGACCTTATCCATGGCGACGGCGGAGGCCAGTATGCCGCAGCCGACATACGGGATACGAGCCATTTCTAGCAGGCCCTGTACGGTTCCGTCCTCTCCGTTCAGACCATGCAGTACCGGAATGACTACATCAATCTCCAAAGTCTCCATTCCGGACTCTCCCATCATCAAAAACGCGTCACAGCCCATTCCCGGAACCACGGCCACCGGCACGCTGTATTCGCTCTTCGGCGCGTCCTTCAGCCCCTGCCGGTCTCCGTCATAAAGGAACCACCGTCCCTGCCGATCAATGTAGATAGGGTACACCGTATAACTGTCATCCGGCTCCATAGCCGTCATAAAAGTCTGTGCTGACATGCATGAGATATCGTGTTCTGATGAAACTCCGCCAAAAAGCAGAGCTACATTGTAGTGCTCCTTCATTCTAAATCCCCCTGTAATTGAGTATCGTTATTATCATACTCTAAAGCATGCAAAAAATCAATCCTTATTTCCCAGAAATCAACCGGCTCCGCGACAAAATTCTGCGGTCGCACTGCTCCAGCGCCTCCGGCTGAGCCGTCAGAATATAAAAGAAGATGCTGGTCCTCCACTCTGGAAAATACCGCCCGATGAGCCTTCCATAAAGCTGCGTCACCGCATACGGCTCAGATACCTCCTGTACCGGAGCGCCGTATTGCAGATAAGACAAACAGGAGCGTCCCGGAGAATGCGCCGTCCCATTGACGGTAATTCTGGCGTCGACCTGGGTCCAATCCTCCCAAC
>CAVGBV010000031.1:0-16480 GCA_963627615.1 Alloprevotella sp. | reverse complement strand
TCCAGAACCAATTCAAAGAGATCAAAGCGCAGGATCTGCGCGACCTCTTCCAGAGAGATCTCCCCCTCCGGCGAGAATCCCCAGATCTCTTCTCCCTGTACCAGATAGGCTCCGTAGAAGCTGCTGTAGTACGGCGAATCCGTATCATACAGCATAGAACACCCCTCCCAGAGATCATACGCCGGAAAGGTATAATAGATATTCAATCTCGTATCGGTTTCTGTCCGCCATGAAAATTCTTCACTGGCGTCATATAGGAGGCTCAACGGATACCAGTCCCGTTCCCCGGTTCGCATTCCGCCCGGGATCTCCAGCCGGAATCCTTCCCGCTTTTCAATACTGTCCCTCCCGCACCAGGCCGAATACAAGGACATTATACACATACTGCGCAGCGTCGCGGCCGGCGGCGTACACAGAAAGATCAGTACGGCCATGAGTCCCAGAATGATTTTCTTTTTCACAGGCTCCTCCTAACGGAAAAAAGCCGGTTCCGCGCTTCTGGCACGAAACCGGCTCCTTCTTCATTCAATTACAGATGCAGGCTTTCAAACAGCTGATTGGCCTCTTTCTTGGCAAACTCAACGGCTCCGTTCAGTCCTTCTTCCGTAAGCTTTCCCTTACCGAACAGTCCCTTCTTGATACCGACATTGTACTTGCCGACAACATTGACGCCCTGTCCCTTGGAAATGCTCTCCAACTCGTCCAGTCCGTCTCCGTAAATGGAAATATAAGCAATATTCGCTGTCTTTTCGCTGTTCAGGCTGCCGATGTACTCGCGCATCACCTTGTCGACCTTCTCATAGATGATGATAACCAGCTTCTCCTTATTGCACATATACGCCGGAGGAATCTGATCGCTCTTACTCTTTAACAGAGAAGACAGATGATCCGCAATCTGCAGAGGATTGCCGGACTTGGTTACCTGAAACTCGATTTGAAGCTTTGCTGCCATTGTATGGTCACTCTCTTTCTGAATATATTATGGGTATATAACCTATACCTATAATATATCACTAATGAACTAATTTGTCAAAACGTTCCCCAGAACTTTTACAAATTATTCATTCTTTTTCGCAACTTCTGCCATCGCCTCATCCAGAATCTGAAGGCCCTCTTCAATCTCCTCCCGCTGTATGATGAGCGGCGGTACAATCCGCAGCGCCGTGTACCCTGCTCCGATCACAAGCAACCCGCGCTTGGCCGCTTCCAGACGGATCTGGCCCACAAGCTGCGCGTCCTTCAGGATGATGCCCTGCATCAGTCCCAGTCCTCGTATCTCGGTAATAAAATCATACTTGGATTGCAGCTTCCAGGCTGCCTCCTGCAGATATTCTCCCTGGATTCTTGCGTTTTCCGTAAGATTCAGCCGATCGATTTCACTCAGGACCGTGAGTCCCGCCGTTGCCGACAAGAAGTTGCCGCCGAAGGTCGAGGCATGATCTCCGGGCTGAAACGCTTTCGCGCAAAAATCCTTGGCCAGCATGGCTCCGATCGGTACGCCGCCGCCCAGGCCCTTGGCCAGCGCCATTACATCCGGCTCTATACCGTAATTCTGATATCCGAAGAGCTTGCCCGTCCGTCCGATTCCTGTCTGCACCTCATCGACCATCATCAGGATATCCAACTGTGAGCAAAGCTCCCGCAGTTCTCTCATAAAGCCGGGATCCGCCGGAATCACACCGCCTTCTCCCTGTACTGGCTCTACCAGTACCCCACAGGTATGCTCTTTACTCGCGATCGCCCGGACAGAATCGATATTATTGAACTCCGCATACCGGATTCCCGGCAGCATGGGGCCCAATCCCTTTTGATATTTGGTCTGTCCGGTAGCCGTGATGGATCCGTAGGTACGTCCGTGGAAGGAGTTCTTCATGGTGATGATCTCACACTTTTCCTCACCGCCGACAAGGTTGCCGTACTTTCTGGCAAGCTTCAGCGCCGACTCCGTCGCCTCCGCTCCGCTGTTGCAGAAAAACGCCTTATCAAAGCAGCTGCGCTCTACCAATGCCTTGGAAAGCTTGACCTGCGGCTCAATCCAGTACAGATTCGATGTATGGAACACCTTGTGCATCTGTTCCTCCAGGTTGCCGATCAGCGCCTCATTGCCGTATCCCAGAGAGTTGACCGCGATCCCGGACACGAAGTCCAGATACTTTTTTCCATCCATATCATACAGATATACACCCTCTCCCCGGGTAAACGCATAGGGAAAACGGGCATAGGTGTTCATCACATACTTCTGCCCCATCTCTACAATATCCTGCATTGTCTCCATCAGACTTCCTCCTTATCCTGGCGGATCAGCGTGCCGATACCACGGGAAGTAAAGAACTCCAGCAGCAGACAGTGCTCGATCCGGCCATCCAAAATATGTACATTCTGTACGCCGCCCTCAATAGCTTCCAAGCAGCTTTTCACCTTAGGAATCATACCGCCGCTGATGGTTCCGTCCTCAATCAGGCCAAGCGCCGCGCTGGCACGGATCTCGCTGATAAAGGAGGACGGATCCTCTATATCTCTGAGAATCCCCGGCACATCTGTCATAAACACCAGTTTCTTGGCCTTTAACGCCTTGGCGATATGCAGTGCGGCGTAATCCGCGTTGATATTGTAACTCTGCGCGTTCTCATCGGTTCCGATCGGCGCGATCACCGGCGTAAAGCCCGCCGACAGCATCGTATCGATCAGCCCGGTGTTGACATGTACAATTTTTCCGACATATCCGATGTCTTCTCCATGAGGCATATTCTTGGTGCAGAGCATCGTGTTGCCGTCTTTGCCGCTGAGTCCTGCCGCAGAGATTCCCTGCTGCTCCAACAGCTGAACAATACTCTTATTGACCTTACCAGCCAATACCATCTCCGCCACTTCCACCGTTTCCTCATCGGTTACGCGCAGTCCGTTCTTAAATACACTCTCTTTGCCGACCTTTTTGAGCATCTGATTGATCTCCGGGCCGCCTCCATGCACAATGACCGGCTTCATACCAATCAGCTTCATCAGAGCGATATCTTCCATTACGGTATGTTTGATCGCTTCGTCGACCATGGCGGCTCCGCCGTACTTGATCACGACCGTCTCTCCGCTGAACTGCTTGATATAGGGCAAAGCCTCCATCAGGATATTGGCTTTATAGGTATTCTCATGTACCATTGTTCTCTCTCCTTAGCTGCGATAATCTCCGTTAATGCGTACGTATTCGTATGTCAGGTCGCTGCCCCAGGCCGTCGCCTGTCCCTCTCCCTGATACAGCTCAATCTCTACGCCGACTTCCCGCTGCGCCAGAATCTTGGACGCCAGCTCTTCATCAAACACGATCGGTGTTCCATGATCCATCAGCAGAATCGATCCCGCCGCGCTGACAAAGGTAATCGTCACATTGTTCGGATCAAAAGGAGCTCCGGAATAGCCAAGAGCCGCCAGTACTCTTCCCCAGTTGGCATCCTCTCCGAAGAAAGCGGTTTTCACCAGACTGGACGTAATCACGGACTTGGACAGCGTCACCGCGTCCTGATCGTTTTTCGCGCCGTGAACCTTGACCTCGATGAACTTGCTGGCGCCCTCGCCGTCCTTGACCATCTCCCGCGCAAGGGTCATCGTCACAAGCTCCAGTGCTTCATAAAAAGCCTTATAATCCTCGTCCTCCGTCTGAATTTCCGCGTTGCCCGCCAGGCCGTTGGCCATAATGAGCGCCATGTCATTGGTAGAAGTATCTCCGTCCACAGAGATCATATTGAAGCTCTTTTTCACACACGCCAAAAGCGCCTTGTGCAAAAGCTCCTGAGAAATCGCTGCGTCCGTCGTCAGGAAGGCCAGCATTGTCGCCATATTAGGGTGAATCATACCGGATCCCTTTACCATTCCGCCGAGCCGGGCCGTATGTCCTCCCACTGAAAATTCCACCGCGACCTGCTTGGGAACCGTATCCGTCGTCATGATCGCCTGTGCCGCCTGAAGCGCTGCCTCCTCACCGGACTGCTTATTCTGCTGCAAAAGCTGTACGCCATGCAATACCGCTTCCATCGGAAGCTGCGCGCCGATCACGCCGGTTGCCGCCGTCAGCACCGTATCCGCCGGGACTGCGAGGAGCTCCGCCATCTGCTGTGCCTCTGCCAGATTGTTATTCTCTCCCTCACTGCCGGTGCAGGCATTGGCGCATCCGCTGTTGGCAACAAATGCCCGGATCTCGCCTCCGGCATTGGCCAGCTTCTGATTGCGCTGCACGCAAAATGCCTTTACCAGATTGCTTGTGAACACACCGGCTCCCACAGCCGGAACTGTGCTGTATACCAGCGCCATATCCCGCGCTCCGCTCTTTTTGATTCCTGCGGCCACACCGGCTGCTTCATACCCTGCCGCGGCGCAAACGCCGCCTTGAACTGTCTTCATAATATCCTCTCCTTACGGGAACATGGGAACCAGATCCAGTCCGGTATCCTCTTGCAGGCCAAACATCAGATTCATATTCTGAACGGCCTGACCGGCCGCTCCCTTTACCAGATTATCGATCGCGCCGATCATAATCACGCGGCCGGTCCTGGTATCGACCTTCCAGCCGATATCACAATAGTTTGATCCCTTCACCCAGCGAGTCTCCGGATAAACATTCTGCGGCAGAAGGCGGATGAACTTTTCTCTTCCATAATAGTCCTCATACACCGTATGAATATCCTCCCAGTTGTACTTGCCCTTTAAGGTCGCATAGCAGACCGCGAGGATTCCCCGCTGCATCGGAACCAGATGCGGTGTAAATGTCAGGGTGATGTTCTCACCCGCGCGATACCCCAGCTGCTCCTCGATCTCCGGCGTATGCCGATGTGTTCCGACACCATAAGCCTTGATGGAATCATTTACTTCCGCGTACAGATTCTCCAGCTTGGCGCCGCGTCCCGCGCCGGAAACACCGGACTTGGCATCGATGATGATCGAATCGTTCTGAATCATTCCCTCCGCGACCAGCGGCGACAGGCTCAGGATGCTGCAGGTCGTATAGCAGCCGGGATTGGCCAGAAGTCTTGTAGTGCGGATCTGTTCCCGATTCCACTCACACAGTCCGTATACCGCTTCCTTGGCCAAAAGCTCCTTACCATGATGTTCTGTCTTATACCACTGTTCATAGACCGCGGGATCCTTGAGCCGGAAGTCCGCTCCCAGATCGATGATCTTGCACTTTTCCAAAATCTCCTCTGTCACCTTCGATGAAGCCAGTCCGTGCGGCAATGCCAGAAAGATCACATCGGCCTGTTCCGCCAATTCCTCCATGTCTTCTTCCGCGCACACCACATCGTGAATGTTCCGGTGATTGGGATATACGCTGCTATAGGGCTTACCGGCATAGCTGTGCGAAGCCAATGTCACAATCTCCGCCTGCGGATGATTGCTCAGGATCCGCACGATCTCCTGACCGGCATATCCGGTCGCTCCGATGATTCCTACCCGAATCTTATCCATATCTGTTCTCCTTACATTTTATAGCCGAGCGTTGCCGCCATCACTGCCTTAATGGTATGCAGCCGGTTCTCCGCTTCGTCAAATACTACTGACTGTTCACTCTCAAATACGCTGTCCTCGACCTCCAGCTCCGTAAAGCCGTAGTCCTGCGCCACCTTTTTCCCGATATCCGTCCCCAGATCATGGAATGCCGGCAGACAGTGCATAAATATTGCCTGCTCCCCTGCCTTTTTCATGATCGCTTTCGTTACCTTATAAGGAGACAACGCTGCGATTCGTTCGGCCCATACCTCTTCCGGCTCCCCCATGGAAACCCAGACATCCGTATAGACGATATCCGCGCCGACGATATCTTCTGTATCTTCGGTCAATGTCACCGAACCGCCGCTCTTCTTCGCTTCTTCCTTACAATAGGCTACCAGATCCGCCGCCGGGAAGTATTCCTTAGAAGTACAGGCTACAAAGTGCATCCCCATCTTGGCACAAGCAATCATGATCGAATTGGCCATATTGTAGCGGGCATCCCCCATATAGACGAACTTTTTATCCTTCAGTCCTCCCAGGTGTTCCCGAATCGTCAGCATATCCGCCAAAAGCTGTGTCGGATGGAATTCGTTCGTCAATCCGTTCCACACCGGCACGTCGGAATACTGAGCCAGGCACTCTACGATCTTCTGCCCATATCCGCGATATTCGATTCCGTCATAGATCCGGCTGAGTACCCGCGCTGTATCCGGAATACTCTCCTTCTTGCCAATCTGTGAACTCTTCGGATCCAGATAGGTTGAATACATTCCCAGGTCATGCGCCGCTACCTCAAAAGCGCAGCGTGTTCTGGTACTGGTCTTCTCAAAGATCAGCACCACATTCTTTCCTTTTAACTGCTGGTCATGCGCGATCCCTGCTTTTTTCTTCTGTTTGAGATCCGCGGCCAGGTCCAGCAGATATGTGATCTCCTCCGCTGTATAATCTTTTAATGTAAGAAAATCACGTCCTTGTAGATTCATACCAGTTTTCACTCCTCTTATCTTCTATTGATTGTATATTTATTCATTTTATGCATGATTCAGGCATATTTTCCCGAACGTGCCACTATTCTACATCATGATTCAAGATTTTTCAAGTATATTTTTTAATTTTCTCTTGCTTTTTTTGAAAACAGGTGTATAATTATGCTTAGTTGATGAGTAAAGCATCAACCGACTGTTATACAGTGTCCTATCGAATGCTTTAGGAGGAGATTATATTATGGATCAGAAAAAAATGAAAGTCGTATTGGCATATTCCGGTGGTCTGGATACCACGGTCATCATCCCGTGGCTGAAGGAAAACTATAATTGTGACGTTATCGCGGTCTGCATCGATGTGGGTCAGGGCAAGGAGACCGATGGTCTTGAAGAGCGCGCGCTCAAAAGCGGCGCTTCCAAGTTCTATCTGAAGACTGTAACGGAAGAATTCATTACTGATTATATCTATCCTACACTGAAGGCCGGCGCTGTCTATGAAAGCACCTACATGCTGGGCACCTCTATGGCCCGTCCGCTGATCGCCAAGGTTCTGGTGGATATCGCTCTGGCGGAAGGCGCGGACGCGATCTGCCACGGCGCTACCGGCAAGGGCAATGATCAGGTACGTTTTGAGCTGACCATCAAGGCTCTGGCTCCGCAGCTTCAGATCATCGCTCCCTGGCGTATCTGGGATATGCAGTCCCGTGAGGATGAGATCACTTACTGCGAGGCCCGCGGCATCGAGTGCCCGGTTAAGAAGGGTGACAGCTACAGCCGCGACCGCAATATCTGGCACATCAGCCACGAGGGTCTGGAGCTGGAGGATCCCGCTAACGCTCCCAATTATGAGAAGCTGCTGAAGCTGGGTGTAACCCCGCAGAAGGCTCCGGATGAGGCTACCGAAATCAGTCTGGACTTTGAAAAGGGTGTTCCGGTCGCTCTGAATGGTGAAAAGATGGATCCGGTCGCTCTTCTGACCAAGCTCAATGAGCTGGGCGGCAAGAATGGTATCGGTATCGTAGATATTCTGGAGAACCGTGTTGTCGGCATGAAGTCCCGCGGCGTTTATGAGACTCCGGGCGGAACCATCATGTACAAGGCTCATGAGCAGCTGGAGCATATGGTGCTGGATAAGCAGACCTACGCCTATAAACAGCAGCTGTCCGTCAAGTTTGCGGAACTGGTATACTCCGGTGAGTGGTTCACTCCTTTGCGTGAGGCTCTGTCCGCTTTTGTTGATTCTACGCAGCAGGTCGTTACCGGTACGGTTAAAATGGTGCTGTACAAGGGCAATATCATCCCGGCCGGAACCACTTCTCCGTATTCTCTGTATAATGAGAGCATCGCAAGTTTCACAACCGGCGAATTGTATAACCACAAGGATGCCGAGGGCTTTATCAATCTGTTCGGTCTGTCCATGAAGATTCGTGGAATGCTGAACAACAAGAAACAGTGATGTTTGAACATATCCAAAATATTGACCAGCGTTTTCTTCAATATATGGGCCGGATCCACCGGCCCATATTGACGCATATTATGATCGCCGCCTCCACTGCCTGCAATCTGGGATTGATCTGGTGGGCCGTGTGCCTCCTCTTTCTCCTCTATTCGCCCTGGCGCTATACAGGCTTTTGCTTTGTAGCAGGACTGGCGATCGCGCATCTGATGGGAGAGATTATCATCAAGCACCTGGTTCGCCGCACCCGTCCATGTCATCTGCTTGAGGAGAAGGAACAGCTGATCCGCAAGCCCCGTTTCTATTCCTTTCCTTCCGGGCATGCCGCTGCTTCCTTTGCCATGGTTGGTGTTGCTTCCCTGTGCTGTCGGCTGATCACATTTTTCCCGATAATGGCGCTGGCTTCTTTGATCGGCTTCTCCCGGCTCTATCTGCGGGTCCACTACCTGACGGATGTGGTTCTGGGCGCTATTCTTGGTTTTTCCTGCGGTCTTCTGGCCGTGCATATCATGAATGTTTTTCTTCCTGTTTTACCATAAAAAAGAGATCTGCTCTATAAAAAGCGGATCTCTTTTTTGTATGCGATTATAAATTACCAGCCCAGTACAGCTTCCTTGGTGATCTTGGCGGCTTCTTCCGCGCTCAGCTGCGGCCGACGGGCATTGACCTTTGCGCCCGGTCCGTAATTGCCATATTCCGCAAAACGGCCGTTGCGTCCCAGAAATCCTCCCATATCCGTCCAGCCGTCCGGATGAATATGCGCCCCCAGCTCACACTGGATATAGACGGCATACCCCACTGCAAACGGATCCGAACCCGCATGCCACGGACGTCCCAGATAGATGCTTCCCTCCGGGCAGTCGCTTACCAGATGGCAGTTCAGGAACAGATATCCATACTTCTGCGCCATGTAGGTACTGGGCGCTGCCACGAATCCCAGAGGCTCGCCTTCTCTGGCCGCTGTCCGAGTGAGTGAACGAATCGTGCAGTTCTCAAACACCGCACGGGCCGCGCCGAAGATAAAGTCCACATCTCCTTCAATATAGCACTCTTTATAATACTGACTTCCATCCCTTGTATAGAGCGTATCCTGTTTACCCAGGAAACGGCAGTTTTCCAGCACCATATGCTCTCCCGATCCATAGAATGCCAGCGCCTGGCGCCCGCCTACATTACGGTCTCCGTCATAAGAGTTCTCAAAGGTAATGTTCTTAGCGGTAAAATGATTGGCGTATACGCTGACCGTCGCGCTGCGGAAGGTTCCTGTCATATCGCCGTTCTCCCGCTTCCGTCCTGCGTAATTATCGTAGCGGATCGTTACGTCTCCCTCACCGATCAATGTAATAAACGGCTTATCTCCGGAGATCCGAACCGCCTCGCGGTAAACGCCGGGACGCAGATAGATCTGCACCGGTGTCGTATTTCCCTCCGGAATCGCGTCAATTGCCTCCTGTACCGTCTCGTAGTCTCCCGTATAGCCGCTGTTTCTCCCTGTTACGTAGAGAATCGCTGTCTGCGGCAGCTCTCTTGTCTGATTGTCCATCGTTAACCCCTCCTGTAATCGCTGTATTTATTACTCAAATTCCTTTTACATACCGCCGGATTACGGCCAATGTACCGATACGGTCCGGCGTGTGTTCCGGAAGCTGACTGAAGTCATATCCCGGATAGTTGTTGCCCTCAATGATTGCCGGGCCGTCCGGCGTAATCGCCACATCCCAGCCCAGATAACGCATACGGGGTTCTTCCATGGCCGCCTGCTTGACCATTCGGATTGCCTCCGGAATATAGGGCAGCTGATATCCGACCAGCTCCACTCCCGTATAAGGATGTTTGTCATAGTTGATCAATGCCGAAGTATGCGCTACTCCGCAGATCTTACCTGTCTTGGGATCGACCGGGCACGCAAGTCCGTCATTCTCCATATTATCGACAAACTTGCCATTGTTTCCCATCTTGCAGGTGATATACAGGCAATGCGGCTTACCGTCATCTCCGATAATGGTCGCCATCCGCAGGCTGTTGACCGAATTGGGGTAGAGGCGCAGCATGTCCGGATGCTGCTTCAGCTCCTGCTCTACCACGCCGAAGCGCTTGGCCGGATCCTTGATATACCGATACAGCTCCGCGATATCCTGAAAGTCCGCGACCTTCAATCTCTCGATTCCCTTGCCGCTCTCTCCCTCGTTGGGTTTTACAAACAGGTATTCTTTATCCGCGGCAAACTTCTCCAGGGCCTCCTGCGTCATGTCCTCTACCGTCAAAAACTCCCGCTTCAAATATGAAGCAAATCTCTTATCAAATTTGCTCTTTTCGTCAAAGATCGGATACAATGACGGATCATTGACCATGTCAATCAGCTTTTTATTGCGGATCCGTGTCAGATACGTCCGGCGCTTCTTCCTCGGAATCGTCTCGTAGCCGAATATCAGATAATCGTGATACCCCGCTCCATGAAACAGCGCACAGCTCACCACATCCAAAAAGATGCCCACTTTATTTTTCCCGCTGCGTTCATGTACCTGATCCACCACACTCCACAGGGTTTTGAGCTTGCTTCCAGAAATTACGCGAAACAGATATTGTATCTTCATCCTCTTTCTTCACCTCCTAAGCCTCAAACGATCGATCCTATTATATCATATCTTCCGAAATCTGTAAAGCACCGCTTAACCCTGCAGATGAAGCGTGTCGATAATATCGGTAAACCAGCGGATCTCACCCAGGAATTTACTGCGCAGCGCTGATGTATCCGCTCGGCTCCTTCCCAATTCAAAGAAATTACTGCCGCTCTTTACGGCAATATGCACCTTTCCGTCCTGCAAAAAGCTCATATAGACCTCTCCGCCGCTTTTTTGCTGTACGTCAAGAATATATTCCATCATATGCGGCGTAAGTATGTAGAACGCTTCCTGCTCATACTGCGCGGTAACGATAAAGCGTTCGTCGAAGGCTTCGTTTCCCGTCAAAATGCGTTCTTTTCTAAGCTGTCTGCGGCTTTTTCCGGTACATGGCGCAAGGTGTACCTCGCCGGACAGCTTCCGGCTCCCGCCGCATATGAGCCACTGCCCCTGAAAGGCCAGATTCTCCCTGTCTTCCCATTCATTTCTCTCTTCATTATAGATACTGTCTATATGATAGAGCTCCACGTCGCTGAACTCGATGGGCATGCCTTTATACATCGCCTTGACATAATCACTGCCGCGAACCCGCTCAAAAGAGATTGGAAATACCATATGCGCCCCCTCTATGGCTGGATCCGGAATATGTCCAAACGGATTATACTCCACCTCTTCCAATACCTCCGCCAATACGCCGTTCACAATCTCCTCACTGAGTGTTTTCTTGACACTCTCATTATATTTACTGAGCGTATATCCGCCGATCATGGCAACGACCAGTCCCAAAAGCGCAAGCGGGAGCTGCCCTGCAAGAACACTTATAATCAATAACGCTCCGCCGAGGACCGTCACCGCCTTTCCGATCACCGCCCTCGCCCTTCCCGTGCCCAATTCCGCTGACAACTGTTCCTCTGCCCGATTCTTTTCTTCCATACCGTCCTGTTCTCCTTTCTGTCCTGCGTACTATATTTCTATTGTTATTATATCACAGTTCCGGCAAGAAAACCACTCACTCGGGGTTAAGAATATCTATAAAATCTACAGAAGGGATATCTCAGAATTCTCTGAAATATCCCTTCTCCTAACTCATTCTTCTACTATACTGCACAGAAGACTCCCAGCTTCAAAAGAAATCCATCCCTGTGTCCCGGTCAATTGATTGCTTGTCCCGATGACCGCGTTTGCATCCATATCGTAACAATTCAGCGGATATTCAAATCCTGTCAGCGTCACGGATCGCACCGGCGTTCCAAAAGGCAGCAATGATACATAGGCCGTCTTTTGCTCAGAAAACCAGGCCGGTTTTTCCACCGTATCCACCGCCGGGCCATGCAATATCCAAAGCCTCGCTCGGCCGTCCCAGAACTCAACCTGCCTATGATAGCGATTCATCAGATGCAGGTTGGCATAGGTATGATCTACCCGGTCTCCTGATGCGCCGATCACCCGAATGACAGCATCCTCTCCAGCGATCTCCCGGGCAATTGAGAGCGCAATCTCCGTATCCGTCTCATCCTTATGCGTTGGAAAAACTCTGGGGACCAGTCCTTCCCCCCGAGAACGCTCCAGAATCTCCGGCGCGATGGAATCCATGTCTCCCAGGAGAAGATCCGGCTTCATATCCATCGCATACAGGTGACGGAGTCCGGAATCCGCCGCTATGATCCGATCCGGCGTCCAGTCCATGAGCGCGCTCCGGAAGGCTGGTGTCACCGTACAGCTTCCTCCGGTCGCGATCAGGATCTTCATACGCCCTTCACCTGCTTCACAAGCCTACTCGGATCTTCAGCGCGGAAAAATGCCGTTCCCATCACGATCACATTCGCTCCGGCCTCCAGCACCTCCGGAAGCGTTTCCGAATTGACACCGCCGTCCACCTGAATGTCCAGTTCCGGATATCGGCTCCGAATCGCCCGAACCTTATCCAGCGTCTGCGGAATCAGCTTCTGTCCTCCAAATCCCGGGTATACCGTCATCACCAATACCATATCCAGCATCGGCAGAACCGGCTCCAATACTGTCCACGGCGTGTCCGGCGAGATCGCGCATCCTACCCGGACGCTCTGGTGCTTGAGCTCCCGCAGGATCTCTTCCAGACGATCTCCGCAGGCTTCCGCATGCACCGTAATCCCGTCCGCTCCCGCCTGAATATAGGCCGGGGCGTATTTCTCCGGATCGCTGATCATCAGGTGCACGTCAAAAAATGTTTTCGTATAGGGTCGAATCGCTTTCACAATCATCGGCCCCATCGTCAGATTGGGGACAAAATGTCCGTCCATCACATCCACATGAACCATATCGCAGCCTGCGTCTCCTACACGCCGCACTTCCTCTCCCAATCTGGCAAAATCCGACGCCAGAATCGATGCCGATACCTTGATCATCTTACACTCTCCTGCATTTCTTTTAATTCTTTCCAAATGGCACAATACCCCTCGTACCGTATCTTCTCAATCTTGCCTGCCAGAAAAGCCTCACGCACACCGCATTCCTCTTCCGCCACGTGGCTGCAGCCCTGATAATAGCAATGTTTCAGGTACGGGGCAAAGTCCGGATAAAAGTTCTCCAACTCCTCCGGCAGTATTTCCGACAAGCGGAGCGACGTAAATCCCGGCGTATCCACTACATATCCGTCCCCTTCCGGAAGACGCATCAGCTCCGCACAGCGGGTCGTGTTTTTCCCGCGTTGAATCTTTTCGCTCAGATCTCCCGTCTGCTGTGTCAAGCCCAACAGATTCAGCAGCGAAGATTTTCCGACGCCGGAAGGCCCCGCGAAAACACTCAGCCTGCCGGAAAGGGCCTGCCGAAGCTCCTCGGCCCCCTCCTGCGTCCTGGTACAGGTCCGGATGACCCGAAACCCAGCCTTCTCATAGCTGATGACTGCCGCCTGTGTCTCTTCTCTATCCTGTATCTGATCCCACTTGTTGATACAGATCAGGGGCTGGATCCTCTGCTGCGCTACCATGACCAGGAACCGCTCCATCAGAAGCCAGTTGGGTTCCGGATAAGCCGCGGCAAAGACAATCACTGCCTGATCCACATTGGCTACCTGCGGCCGAACCAGACGGTTTCTGCGGGGCAGAATCTCTTCCACCCAGCCTTCCTTACTGTACTCGACCTGATCCCCCACCAACGGAGTGATATTTTTCTTGCGAAAACTCCCCTTGGCCCTGCACCGCAGGACCTCCTGTCCGTTGTCCACATCATAGAATCCGGATATGGAACAAATGATTCTTCCCTGCGGCATTTAATTCTCCAAACTGAGGCTCAGCGCCTCGCGGCCATCCACCAGAATCCGCAGCAGGCTTGCTCCCTGCGGATATTTCACCCAAACCGGCGCTGCCGCCAATACCGCACGGTTATACTCCTGATCCACCAGTGTCACGTTGTCTCCATCCACTCGGGCAACGATCTTGATTCTGGCGGATGAAGATGTATCCGTACCAAAAACCGCGTCACTCAGCAAAAAGGCTCCGCCGGCTTCTTCGGAATCCTCCTTATAGGCTCCGGTGCTGACTGTAATCACTACGCTGCTGCCCAAAACGAGCTTCTGCCCCTTATCGACACTCTGCGCGATCACATGTCCCTCTTCCACCTTGGAGCTGGTAGACTCCGTAACGGCTCCAAGCTTGAAGCCTGCTTTTTCCAGAAGCGCCTTCGCCTCTTCCTGTGTCTTATTATACAGATCCGGGACCTCTGCCAATTCATCCTTCGCCAGTGCCAGAGACAGTACAATCGTCATATCTTCCGTATATTCCGTCCCTGCCTTGGGCGACTGATCGACCACTACATTATTTTTTCCTTTTTCTGCTTCTACCTCAACGATCTCGATCCGATACCGAAAGCCTCGGTCTACCAGATCCTGAATGGCGTTTTCATAGCTATTGTCCAGATAATCCGGTACCTTCGTCATCTCCCGCTTGCCCTTACTGAGCGTCAGCGTTACGACCACTGTATCTCCTTCGATCTTGGCCCCGGCCACAGGTTCCTGACTGAGAATCTGTCCCGCCGTATACACTTCACTGAAGGCCTCCTGCGGAGAATCCGCGAATACGATATTCAAACCGTTTTCCGTTACCTCGCGCTGGGCCTCCTGCAGCGTCTTGCCCTTAAAGTCCGGAACATAATTGACTCCCGGTTCAGAATGCCCGGCCGATACCAGCCCCGCAATCACAACCACCGTTAAGATGACAATCAGTACGCCAAGCACTGACGCCAGGACTGCCGTACCATGCTTCTGCCAAAAGCTCTTCGGCTGTTTCGTTTCTGTTTTTCTGGCCGGAGCCGCTGCCTGCGGCGTACGCGGCCTCTCCGCTACGCTCCCATGCCTGGGATCCTGATACACTCTCTTCAGATCCGCGATCAGTTCCGCGGCGCTCTGATAACGTTCTGCCGGATTCTTGCGGGTCAGGCCCAGAATAATCGTTTCCAGGCCGGGCCACAGATCCGGCGCCAGTTCCCTGGGAGAAGGCATCGGCGTATTCAGCTGCTGCATAGCGACAGCAACCGGCGTATCTCCGTCAAAAGGCGGACGTCCCGTTGCCATCTCATACATCGTAATGCCCAAAGAATACAGATCGCTGCGTTCATCGACCCGCATTCCTCTGGCCTGCTCCGGAGACAGATAGTGTACGGAGCCCATCGCATCTTTGTGTTCTGTAACCGTAGCGGCTTTCACAAACTTAGCGATTCCGAAATCCGTCACTTTAACCTCGCCTTTGGGCGTAACCAGAACATTCTGCGGCTTGATGTCCCTATGTATGATGCTGCTTGCATGCGCACATTGCAGCGCCTCCGCAATCTTGATCGTAACCTTGACAATCTCATCGGAAGTCATCCGGTGACGCCGCCGAATGTACTCCTTCAGCGTCATACCGTCCACATACTCCTTGACCATATATTCCATGCCCTGCTCTGTCCCGATATCGTATATCCCCGCGATATTAGGATGCGACAGCATCGCGATCGCATGCGCCTCCTGGCGGAATTTTTCTACCTGCACCGGATCATTGATAAAATCCTCCCGCATAACCTTCACTGCCACCTCGCGGTGAAGCTTTGTGTCCATTCCCCGAAAGACCACTGCCACGCCGCCGGAGCCTACCTGCTCCAACAGCTGATAACGATTGGCCAACACTGTTCCAATCTGCAGCATTACGCTTCCACCCCTTCCATTTCTACCAAAATAATCGATATATTATCTGTCCCGCCGTTTCTGTTGGCCTCGTTCACCAACATATCGACCCTCTCTGCCAGCGACAGACTTCTTGTCTTTATGATCTCACAGATTCTCTCATCCGCAATCTGACTGTTAAGCCCATCCGAACACAAAAGCAGCATTCTGGCATATCCTGCCGGAAGTTTGTAGAGGTCAGCCTCCACCTCCGGAGCCGTACCGACTGCCCGGGTGATATAATTTCTCTTTGGGTGCACCCTTGCCTCTTCTTCCGTCAGCTCGCCCCTGCTTACCATCATCTCTACCAGCGAATGATCCCTCGTCACCCGCACAAAGCGGTCTTTATTATCCACCATGTACATTCGGCTGTCGCCTACATTGATGCAGTAGACACCGTCCGGGAGGACGGAGGCCGCGACCAGCGTCGTTCCCATGCCCGCATACTCCGCGTGAGACTGAGACAATGCATAAACATACGCATTGGTCTGCGCCGCCATCTGATAGAAAAACGCATCTGTTGCTTCCAGGGTACTTTCGGACGCATAACGCACGCAGGAATCCACCGCCTCCTGCGCAGCGGTCTCGCCCGCTGCATGGCCGCCCATCCCATCGGCCACGATGAAAAGGTTCGGCAATGCTCCTACCGGTTCCGCCGAAGCGAAGATCCGGTCCTGATTGACCATCCGGCAAGCTCCTATATTACATGCTGACGCTGTCCTCATCCTTTTCCTCCTGTTCCTCGTATCTTCTGCGCAGCTGTCCGCAGGCG
>CAVGBV010000030.1:17869-24426 GCA_963627615.1 Alloprevotella sp. | reverse complement strand
GGGCCAATAATAAGAAATGTCATTTTTTGTTCTTTTTGATCAGTTTTCTTGCTTTAGCAGCTGACAAAACTTCGCGGATAACTAATTGCCAGAGGATTCTAGGGGCCTGGAAGTGTCTATGAGAGCTTGTAATGACCAAGTTCTCTCCGAGCCGGATGTCATGAGTTAAGTAATTTCTGATTTTTTCGACCTGCTTGCGATGATATTGCGGGTCATCTAATTTTCCCATATGCTCCAGATACATCCTTTTGCCGTTGATGGTGAATGTGAAATCGGGCCAATAGCTGTAGGATCCGGAATCGATTGGACGATTATGTTCACTCATAATGCCCAGATTTTTCAAGAACTCATAGAGGATGATCTCGGCTCTGGAATCGAGAACCGTCCCGTCAAAAGCTATGTCCTTATCCAGGGGTAACTTCTCAAGCCCAAGTTCCTGATATAATTTCATCTGCTGGCGGACTTCGCGGCGCTCGGCAGGCGTTAAGCTCATCAGCTGCTGGTTGAGATCCTTGCGTTCCTGGCGCCACTTCTGCCGCTCATCGTATTCGGCTAAAACCTGAGATTCGTCCCTGCGCCGCACATAATAAGTCTTATCGGCGGTCTGTTTGTAATAATACATGTGTCCGTTGGTGTGACGCTTGCGGGACAAGCTCCAGGAACCATACGAGAGGCACTTGGCTGTAACAAATAGATAATAAATCACTGGAAACAAAATATCCCTCCTAAGGAGAGATATTATAACACTATTCTGAATATTTTGCAATCACAAATAAGAAAGGTGATCAGAAAACATTCTGAAAATTGACCGCAGTCCCTCTTTCGTTCTGATGAAAATCCGGTTTTATGGGGCACCGAATAGTTCTTGTGCTTCCAATTGTAAGAGCCTGCTGACCTCAAGGGCGATATCATTCAGCGTACAGTCCAGGTCGCCGCGGAACCACTGCTTATAGAGGTTCACGATCCCTCCGGCAAAATAGCATACACGAAGGCGAACCATTTTGGAGTGGCGCATATCCTCCGGAATGTCGCTGTCATTGAGCATATAATCAGTAAATCTTTTTTTCAGCTTTTCCATAAAGATCTCGGAACCGTTGGCCTTGATCAGGATCCGATAGAACTCCGCATCTTCTTCTAAGTATCTGCTGAGTTGTAACAGTAGAGGCGTAGGATTCCGAAAGAAATTTGTAAATTCAAATTCTTTCAGCACCTCCAACATCTTTGCGATGATCTCGTTTTCAATTTCCTCTGTTACGCCCCGGACATCCGGGTAGTGGGCATAGAAGGTCGCACGGTTTATATCCGCTCGATTGACAATGTCTGTCACCGTGATTTTGGAAATATCCTTTTCTTTCAAAAGTGCGGTATAGGCTTCACGGATCATGCGCCGGGAGCGGATCGCACTACGGTATTCTGCCTTTCCACCGGTTTTTTCTCTCATAAGTATCTCCAATATCCACTAATTTTAACACAAATGTATGATTTTGTATATTTTGATTAAAATTGATGGTTGTGTTTTCTGACTAGCAATAGTATACTACAGCCAAAATCAAAAGTCAACAGATGTATGAAATTGATCAGCTGTTGACTGAAAGGAGTAATGAACTATGAGAAACTATGACCGTGTCCATCCACGCAGACCTGAGGGGATTGAGGAAAGAAAGGCTTATATTGTTGGCGGCGGTATCGCCGGCCTATCTGCGGCGGCGTTCCTTGTCCGCGACGCACAGATGCCCGGTAAGAATATCACTGTTTATGACCAGCTTCCCGTGTTCGGAGGTTCTATGGATGCTGCCGGAGCATCGGAGACTGGCTATGTTTCCCGCGGCGAGCGAGAGCTGGAGCCGTACATGGAGTGCTTGTGGGATCTGTTCGGCAGTATCCCTTCCCTCTATGAAGAAGGCCGCACTGTGCTGGATGAAACTCGTGAATGCAACAAGAACTGGGAGATCGATTCCAAACACCGCCTGTGGGAGCGGGGCTTCAAACCTCACGATGAATCCACTATGGGAGTTACGCCGGAGATTCAGGAGCAGATGATCAAAATGATGCTGACGGAGGAAGATCAGCTGGAAGATGTGACCATCGAGCAGTGGTTCAGTCCTGCGTTTTTCCA
Source organism: Alloprevotella sp. (assembly GCA_963627615.1). Classification (GTDB taxonomy): domain Bacteria; phylum Bacillota; class Clostridia; order Lachnospirales; family Bianqueaceae; genus Faecimorpha. The sequence goes on along the minus strand of CAVGBV010000030.1, from coordinate 22,310 downwards.
GAGTCAGCTTTGGTACTACTGGAGCTCCATGCTGGCCTTTCAGCCGTATCATAGTCTGATCGAGATGCGCCGCTATGCAGTGCGCTTCATGCATCAGCTGCACCTGATCCGCAGTCTGCGCGGTATTCTGCGTACCAAGTACGACCAGTACAACAGCCTGATCCGTCCTCTTCAGAAATATCTGGAGGACCATGGCGTGAATTTTGTTGCCGCCAGTACGGTGACGGATATGGACATTCGGATCGAGGGCAGTGATAAGACCGTAACGGCGATTCATATTGGAGAGGGGAGCGATGAAAAGATCGTTCCTGTTGCGGAAAAAGACCTCGTGTTCTTTACCAATGGTTCTATGACTCAGAACTCCACTCAGGGCAGTATGACTGAAGCTCCCGTCATGAACCGTGATACCGTGCACAAAGGCTGCTTCTCACTGTGGGAAAAGCTGGCTGCGAAGTGCCCGAAGTACGGTCATCCGGAGAAGTTCGCATTTGATCCCGATAAGAGCAACTTCGTTTCCTGTTCAGTAACCGTGCGCGATTATCCGCAGTTCTTTGACTATCTGGCCGAGAAGACCGGAAATCTCACCGGTAAGGGCGGCTGTTCTACCTTTGTGGATGCCCCTTGGTTCATCAATTATAATGTGCCGCTGCAGCCGGTGGCTCCCGACCAGCCAGAGAATGTCCAGTTCATGTGGTTCTACGGCCTGCACGCGAACAACTGTGGTACCTATGTGAAAAAGCCTATGACCCAGTGCTCCGGTGAGGAGATCATGCGTGAGTTCTTGTATTACTGCGGTCTGGAGGACAAGATCGACGAGATCATGCCCCATATCACCGCTATTCCTGTGGTCATGCCCTATATCACCAGCCAGTTCATGCCCCGCAAGCTGAAGGATCGCCCGGAGGTGATCCCCGCTGGCAACAAGAATCTCGCTTTCATCGGTCAGTTTGTTGAGCTGGAAGGTGATGTGGTATTCACCGTGGAGACTTCCGTTCGTACGGCTATGATCGCTGTCTATCGGATGCTGCGCCTGGATCGCCCCATTACGCCTCTGTTCCAGGGGCAGTACGATATCCGTATGGTCAATGTGGCGCTCAAGACGCTGCTTGGCAAGGACAAGATCGAGGTCAGTGACCTGCCGAAGATCAATCCTCTGAAGCTCCCGCAGACCATGCACGAGATCGTGAACGCCATTAACCAGATTCCGCCTGTGCCGGAATACTACTCCGAGAGAAAAGAAAATCAATAAATTATAACAGAATAGAGTACGCCCGACTAGCAAGCAGATTGCTTGATAGCCGGGCGCTTTTTATTAGTGGTACAAATGAAAGGAGGATGAGAAGGAATGATTTATTTTACTGCAGATACACATTTCGGTCATGAAAATATTATAAAGATGTGTGAACGGCCCTATTCCAATGTGGAGGTCATGAATGACGCGATGATCGCAGCCTGGAATGAGCGTGTGCGTGGTAATGATACTGTATATATCATCGGAGATATGTTTTTCTGCTGTGCTGATCCGGAGAGCATCCTAAAGCGGCTCAAAGGCAAAAAACGGCTGATCGTAGGCAATCATGATGAGACCTGGATGGGAAGAGTGGACTTGGGTCATTATTTTCTCAGTGTGGATCATTTCCTGGAAACTTCAGATGGCGTACGTGGGTTAATGCTTTGCCATTATCCGCTTCTGACATGGAAACACGCCGAGCGGACCTATATGATCCATGGACATATTCACGCGGATGCTACGGCGGATTTTTGGCCGCTGATTCAGTGCCGGGAACATGTATTGGATGCAGGCGTGGATCTGAATGGCTATCATCCTGTCACCTTCGACGAGCTGGTAGAGAACAACCGCAAATTCAAGGCGGCACATGCAGGACAATAAAGAGAAAGTCAGCATTGAAGCATGGGGAAAGCGAACAAAAATTAAAAAAACACACGCGTGCGTTTCAAACACACGCGTGTGTTTTTTTAGTTTATTGTGTGATATTTAGCTCCTGCGCCTTTCCCTTCCAGTGATAGCCGCCCTGCGTTTTTTAGCTTTTGCAGAATTCTATACGCCTGGGGAGGGGTTACATGCAGAAGTTCAACTACATCTGCACGAGTAACTTCTCCTTTCGCTTGAGCCAGTTGTATTACTAATTCCTGATGACGGAGCACGTCGATATCGCGATCACGTACATATCCAATAGCACTGTTTGCTTCTTTGGAGTATCTTGAACTCATGATATAGTATCGTCCGCGGCCATTGCCTAATCGTTCTAGCAATCCGGATTCTACAAGATTTTCAAGAACGACACGTGCCCGGCTCTCATTAGTATGGATCCTTTCGGCAACATCTTGTACAGAGGCACGATGCAACTGCTTTACTGCATCTAGTGCAAGCAACAGATGAATTGGTAACGAATGTCCAAGGCGTTGCTGTTCTTCGGAAATCATGCAAATGAATGCTTTATCCGTCGGTCCTTTTGGAATAAACAGTTTCACACTGGATGGTGTGGAATTAGAATAGTCTGGAAGCAATCGACCATATAGCAAGGAACCTTCAAAAATACGGTCAATTCCTCGTCCTGTACGTTCAGCCAGACCAATGCGCTTCATTGCGTCAGCTAATACCGGATTTCGGCCATGTGGCTCCGCATCCAGCAAATTGTCGACACGAATGCCCTCGATAAATCCTCCGGGATTGCTGATAGACATCCCTTCATCATTAATCTGAACCAAAACGCGTCCAAGAACAGAATAGTCTCTGTGGCAGAATGCGTTGACTAGAGCTTCACGGAAGGCTCTGGGATCATAGTCAGGAATCGTGATACGAAACAATCCCTGTTCCATTTCCTCACTGTGATTCCATGAAGAAAAGGCATCCGATATTTTTTCAAATGCTGCAAGAATGGGCAAATAGAAGGACTCATTCACTTTGATATCTGTACCAACAAGGACCTGTATAGATGCTTCTGCTGTTGGCATATGGCGTTTCAGTGCGTCCCTTCTGCCGATCAGTAGCATGCCGCAAAATGTGGGAACAATCGTGCCGGCCTGAACTGTCACAAACTGTAACGCCTTGTCTAATTCCTCATCACTCAATTCCAGCAGCAAGGCATCACCACGGTAGGAACGAATGATGTTCCGTAATCTCTCCCGCTCCACGGGGTCAAGATCTTGATAGGTAGCATTCGGAACAGGCTGTGCTGAGTAATCAAGCAATCTCAGAGACGAAAGACGTGAGTTTATTTCGTACGGATACATAGGCACGTTTTCGGGTTCTCCATTCGACTTGAGTCGGCGTCGTTGAATCTTACCGTCAGAGGAAGCTACTACGCTGGTGCATTTAGGAACAGAAATCTTCAAAACTGAGGGAGCAAATCCTAGAATTTCCGTACGAACAGAAACCGGAGGAACTGTTCGGTTGGCGATAAACGCTGCAAGCTGCGTGATGTCCTTATGCCTGCTGTGTAACCCAGTAATTTCACCATCGTTTTCAACTCCCAAGTATAAGTCGCCGCCATCGGTGTTGGCAAAGGCAACAATAGCGTCAATGATGTCGCCATCTGGCAAACAAGTCTTATCACTTTTAAACTCATTCACCAAGTTTTCTTTGAAACCAATATTGGACATAATCTCACCTCCAATATGATTATTATAACACACGCGTGCGTTTAATACAACGATAAACACACGAACAGGTGCGTTAAATCTCACATTTGGTTTCGTGTCTACCGGATTGTTTGCATATTTAGTTTTCTATAACTAGAAACGCATTCCCTCACTTACACCTCTTCACATTGCTGTCTTATACAGGCGACACGTCCGTACCGATAATACAATACCGAAGAAATCAGCAGTGTAACCAGTTCGGAACAGGGGATAGCGAGCCAGAGTCCGGCAACGTCCAGAAAACGAGGCAGGATCAGTAAAAAGGCGCAGGCCAGTACGAGAGAACGGAGGGTAGAGATCACTGCGGCGATGAGGCCGTTGCCGAGAGCGGTGAAATACCCGGACAAAAAGACATTCGCGCCGATAAAGAGGAATAGGAGGCTAAAAAGACGCAGACCTTCCCAGGTGATTGCCGCGACAGTTTCCGAGTCCGTAAACAAGCCGATCATTGTCGGACCGCCCAGGAGGGAGACAGCGAGGATGATGGCGGAGCTGATAGCGATTGTGATAAAGCTATAGCGAAGCGTTTCGTTGATCTTAGCGGAATTGTCCGCCCCCAGGCTGTAGCTGATCACCGGCGCCGCTCCTACAGTGATACCCATATAAAAGGCGATAAAGAAATAATAGATATACATGATGATGGTAACGGCGGCGACTCCATCCTCACCAAAGTATTGCAGAGCGAGGATATTGAACAGGAAGGTAATAATGCCTGTGGAGAACTCTGTCAGCATATCTCCGATGCCGTTGAGGCAGGAACGCAGCAGAACGGACCACT
>CAVGBV010000030.1:0-17859 GCA_963627615.1 Alloprevotella sp. | reverse complement strand
AATCAGAGCACTGACAGAGATGGAGAGAACCGTTCCAAGAGCGGCTCCGAATGTCCCTAGAGAAAAGATGCCAACCAGGACATAATCCAGTAGGAGATTCAGGAGCAGTCCGGTCATGGACATGACCAGCCCGATGCGGGAATTACCGTCGGTACGCACCATATACTCAAAGAAAAGCTTAAAGGTCATGGCGATGGTTCCGCAAAGCGTTACGGCAGCATAGGACAGAACATGGGGCATCAGGCGTTCTGTACTGCCCAGAAGTGTGACAAAGGGACGCAGGAATAGTAATCCGAATACGGTGAAAAGAATCGCGAAGACAGCCAGTACACAGCACATGGTACTGAAGATCTGGTTAGATTCGTAATCCTTTTGCTCGCCCAGCCGCTCTCCGATGATGGCGCCCGCACCGGAAGCGATCATGACAGCCACGCCGAAAATGATACAGGTGATCGGGATTACGATGTTGTGGGAGGACTATAAAAAAGATTTTTTCGCCTTTTTAGATTGGTATTTGTTCCCTTACGAAAAATCTTGAACTTTCAAGGTTAGGGGCGGAGGTGAGTCGCTGTCATTCGGTCAGCGGCTGCACCGATTTGAGACCGCCTTTGAATATTACGGTGACCTGTTCTTTTGAGTTGACCACTATGCATTCGAGCAGTTGGCGGACAATTTGGTCATCGTATTTCATCGGACGGTTCTTTATGCCGTCCAATATCGTATAGAGATCATCGAGTCGGGATTTTGCGTTTTCACGCCGTTGCTCAGCGTCGGCTATGTTGTCGAGCTGCTGTTGCAGACGGCTTTTTTCGTTCATGAGCCGAGTTGCGGTTTCCTCGTCAAAGGCTTCCACTGTTTCTGTGGATACTCGATCAAGCATTTTTCTAAACTCGGCGTCAATTTCGGCGATCCGCACCTGCAGGTCGAGGCTGTTGTCATTGCTCGTTTCTCCCTCTAATCCCATACCGATATGCATTTTCAGTGTTTGCAGCACCTCGGTGTTTTGATTGGCGGTTTTCATGATGGCTGTCATAACAGCCTTTTGCAATATGCCTTCCTCTATGGTCGGCGAGTTGTGGCAGTATTTCTTGCCGTAGTCGAGACGGTTGATGCATCGCCATACGATTTTCTTTTTGCCGCCTGCTGTCCAAGTGCATCGGCGGTATGGTGTCTTGCATTCGCCGCAGACGAGCAGTTCTGTCATAGCGTATTTGCTTGAATATTTGCCTTGCTCGGTTTTGGCTTTCTGTCTGACTTTGCGTTTGCCGGAACGCCTTGCGAGTTCCTCTTGGACTCGTCCGAAGGTTGCTGAGTCGATGATAGCAGGGTGACTGTTTTCTACATAGTATTTAGGGCGTTCGCCATTGTTTACTCTGACCTTTTTGCTAATGCAGTCGGTAATATAGGTCTTGTTGATAATGGCATCGCCCTTATACTTTTCATTAGAGAGAATGGACTGTATCGTGGAAAACTGCCATTGAGCTTTTCCCGTCGGGCTTTTGATGCCTTTTCCTTCAAGCAGTTCGGCAATTCCCTTTAAGCTGTCGCCTGCGAGAAAACGGTCATATGCTTTTGGGCATAGTACAGCCGCATGATGGCGTGCATAAAATAGCCGTTTTGTTAAGACGGCTTTGGGCGTTGTGTTTCGCTTATGTACATGGTTGTTAGGGACATCTCCTTGTTTTCATAATTACCTCACTATATCGGTCAATAAAGAGAAAAACAATCGGTTCATCCGTCTGTTTTCGTCTTTGGAAAGTCACCTTAACTCAGTCACTAATCGGTCGGGGCACAAAATAGGACGCAACGATTTGTCCTTCGCTGCGTCCTACGGTGTTGTTTTTACTGTCCTATTCGGTTGAATCCGATGCTTTGTCTATCGTACAAGCTGTGTTGCTTTGTCAGAAGCTTTGATACGATCAGATTACCTTTCTTTTTCTGACGATAGCAACAACAAGAGTTACGATGTTCCAAAGCAGGGATGTACCCGAAACGGATACTGCTGCGGTAGCAAGGGGCTTGGAAACGCTGACTCTGTCGCTGATTGCAGAAATATTGCCTGCGTCAAGCGTTGTATTATCGGTCAGCGTAAGAATCAGGTTGCCGTCATCGTCAATACGGCAGCCCTTAATTCCGATGCCGTCTTTACCGTCAGCACCGTCCTTACCGTCTTTTCCGTCTGTGCCGACGATCTTGCCGAGGTTGGTAACAACTCCGTCGGTAAAGGTGATGATAAGATTGCCGTCTGCGTCAATATGCGCTGATTGGATTCCGGTTCCATTCAAGCCGTTTGAACCATTTGATCCGTCTTGACCGTTTTGACCGTCTTGACCGTCCTTGCCTGCGTCACCCTTGTCGCCCTTAGCTCCGGTGACATTTCCGAGATTGTACACAGTGCCGTCGGTCAGAGTAATGATGAGGTTGCCGTTTTCATCTACAACCGCGTCCTTGACGCCGACTCCGGCAGCACCGTTGTTTCCGGCATCGCCCTTGTCGCCCTTATCACCTTTATCGCCCTGTTCGCCTTTATCGCCCTTGGCTCCCGTGACTTTACCGAGGTTGTGTACAGTATCATCGGTCAGTGTAATAACAAGGTTGCCGTTCTCGTCGATTGCTACCGACTTCACGCCTACACCGGTAGCACCGGTTTCACCCTTGTCGCCGTTGTTTCCGGTGACCTTGCCTGCATTATACACAGTGTCGTCAGTCAGCGTAATAATCAGATTTCCGTTCTCGTCGATTGTCACTGATTTAACGCCGACACCCGTAGCACCGGTATCGCCTTTATCACCTTTATCGCCCTGGTTACCTTTATCTCCGGTAACCTTGCCTGCGTTATGCACGGTGTCGTCGGTCAGCGTAATAATGAGGTCGCCGTTCTCGTCGATTGTCACCGATTTCACGCCTACGCCGGTAGCACCGGTTTCGCCTTGGTCGCCCTTATCGCCTTGGCTACCTTTATCTCCGGTAACCTTGCCGAGGTCAATCACGGTGTCATCGGTGAGAGTAATAATAAGATTGCCGTTTTCATTGATGACAACGGATTTTACACCTACGCCGGTGTCGCCCTTATCACCCTTGTCGCCTTGGTCGCCTTTGTCTCCCTTGACATCGGCTACAATAACGGTAATGAGCATATCGCCGTCCACTGTGAAGGTGACTTCGGTCTTATTGATTTCGGAGAGCAGCTCGCCGCCGATGTACCAGCCCTTGAGGATATAGGTCGGGTCAAGAGTTACGGTTGCGGTAAGCACCGTTCCCTCGCGCACCTTGTCGCCGCTGGCGATTTTTTCACTGCCGTTCTTTACCGAAAGGATACAGCCGTCCAAAGTCATGGGGAATGTGACTGTATATTCCGGTATCTCCTCGATTTTCACCGAGATGTTGGTATCCGCCTTGATTGCGCCGGTTTTATAGGTATAGCTGCCGTCGTCGTTGTCGATCCACGAATCTGAATCTGCAAGGCGATAGTTTTCCTTCGGCTTGACCGTTACGATGATTTCATCGCCGTAGCGAACGGTTTTGCCGCTTACGAAATCTTTGTCACCGTTTTTGATTGTCATATCTGCGTGCTTCGGGTTATCCACCGTAACCGTGTATTGCTCGATTTCGGTGAAATACACCTGAATATCGGTTTCGGCGTCCACCACGAGTTCATAGTCGTACTGGCCGTACAGCTTGTCGTCGGTCGTTACGGTGTCAACCTTGCCGCCACGGGTAATAACGAGCTTCTGCACACGGTAATTTTCCGCCGCCTGTGCAGTGAGAGTAATTTTCGTGCCGACGGGAATGCCTGCGCCTGACTGATAGCCCTGCTTGGTTGCCACGGCACCGGTCTGTTCGCCGCTTGCGGCTGAATAGGTCAAGCCTACACGCACGGGAACATCGAATTCCACACCAATCTCGGTGTCCTTTGTAATGGTCATGGTGAAGCTTTCACCGCTTTGTCCCTCGGCGTCATCCGTCCATGTGCGGAACTTGCAGCCTGCGTCCGTCTTGGCGGTGAAGGTCAGCTTGGAATTTACAGGAACATACACGCTGTTATTCTCGTTCAGAGTAATGCTGTCGCCGTTTGCGTCGGTGATTTCCACCGTGCCACCCTCTGCCGGGATGTTGACCTTTACAAGCCTGCCGATTTCAGAAAGACTTACGAATTCTGCCTCGACTGTGTATTTTTCGGAAGCAAGCCCCAGCGTATAGCTGTTAGAGCCTGCTGCGTCTATAGTTTCGGTGTTGCCACTTGCGTCGGTGATTTTCCACGATTTCAGCCCGTAGCCCTTGCCGGGTACGGCGGTAAAGGTCACATTATCGGTAACCGTGCCGCCGGGGGCATTCAGAGGAACATCGCCCACCGCCGCACTGACAGTACCGATCACCGCACCGTCCGCTGTATATGTATCGGTAAATGTAATCTGTGCGGAACTTATGGCTCGTTTGGTTGTAACGCCCATATTCGCTTCACCGTTCAAAGTAAAAGCACATTCGATTGTTCCGTCGTCTTCAGGCGTAAATACCATTGTCTCTCCGCCGTTGTCAAGGGTCAGGGATACAAGTTCGTACTGTCCGCTCTTAGGAGCAACCTTTACCTTAATTACCTCGCTCTCGCTGATTTCATCGCCCGATTTTATCTCAACATTACCGAGATGCCGCACTTTAATATCAGCGGCCTTTGCGTTATCAATCGAGTAGTTCACTTTGTAATCTCTCTTTGCCGTGGTAACCTCGGCAAGATTCGACCATGCGCTTTCTTTTTCTTTGCCGTCAACTTTGCAAACAGAGGTGATTACAAAACTAAAATCGGTATTTGTTTTTAGATTTTCAATATCATATGAGGTAATATCGGCAGAAAGCAAATCGGAAATTTTCGTGTATTCGCCGTCTTCCGCTTTATATACATAATATCCGTCTACATCAGGCCAACCCGGTGTTTTGTCAGGTTGCGACCAGCTAAGACGCACCGCATCATCTGCGATTAACTCTGCCTCAAGGTCATCTACTGCCGGGGCAGGAGTGTTGATGTTTGAAAGGCTGTAGCCGATAAAGACGGTCTTATTACCTTCTTCGCCGTATAGATGACGGAACCACTGTCCCAGCGTCCAGTCAAAGGCATACTGTGTGTAAATGCTTGCCGGGATTCCTTCCTCGGCGAGTGCCGGGCCGTCAATATCGTTAACTGCACCTATACACCCCTGTGATGAAGTTTTCGTAGTTGAAACACCCGAGCCGTTACTGTAACTCAAACTGGTTTCAAAGCCTACATCGTGCGAGAACAGAATACCGTCTCCCGCCACTCCGAAACTGATGGAAAAGTTGAAGTAAAATCCGTGAGAAATATCTTCGGAAACCGATTTAATATTACTCTTGGAATAGGAAACTTCATTTAATCCACCGGCATAACCAAGGCGAATTGTATTCTGGCTGAGTTGCTCTGCACCGAGCGAATCGTATGCACTCCAGCCTAACTGGTTGTACATATAAGGATTGCCCTCGTTGCCGTCGAGCCAGTTTTCCACCTTGTCGATTTTTTCAAGGCGGTAATAGCAGGATTCGGTCTTTGATGTCTTATCTGACTCCTTGGTAATGGCACGGTTGCCCTTTTCTTCCATGTAGTTGTTATATTCGTCGGCAAAGCTGTTATAGTCGTCAATGCTCATTTGCTGATATACCGGCTGCTGCGGAATAGACAGAGTCATTGCCGTGCCGTCCGACCACTCGCCGTTTTCATCCAGAACCTCGTAGCAGTAGATAAATACCGGCGTTCTTGCAACCAGTGCCGTGTTATACGCTTGTGCCTTAACGGTCATGGCGTATTCTGTTTCAAGCGCTTCTGAATAAGTTTTGCTCCATTCAAGGGAATAACCCGACGAAACATTTACTTCAAAAGGCGAAAGCAGTCCGCCGTAGCTGTAGGACATACCCACGCTGTAGGAAACATTTTTTGAAGAGGATTGTTCAAGTTCATAGCTTTCGGTAATGGTATAATCGGTTTCGTTGTTTGCCGAATCGCCCAATGCCGCAAAGTAAGGTGCCGCCTGCATAACTGCCTTAACTTCCGGGTCACTGTAGGCGTAGCTTACACCTTTGTAGCGGGCAATAACGCCGTCTTGGTCACGGTCACAAGATGTGAGCACAACCTGTGCGCCTGTACCGTTATAGCCACCGTTCGCATTATTCGGGCCCCAATCGGAGGACATTGTTGTTTTGAAGCCGGTGGCAGTGCTGTAATCATCTCCCGAATCACTGTACACGCCGGCAATCATACCCTTTTTGAAAGAATATACGCTGTCCTTATCACGGCAGGATGCAACAAACACGATTTGCTCTCTGCCGGCAGTATTGCCGTCAAAATTGCCAACCACAACGGAGCGCATAAATTCTTCGTGTCCGCCGAGAGCATCGTTAAACTGAAATCCGCTGGTTGTATAGCCTTGTGAAGAAACTGTGTTAAATTCGCCGTTTGCAGTGTTGTATGTATACAAAGAACCGTTTATAAAGATGAAATCAGCGGCGTTTTCTCCGTTAAAGGCAACTGCTTCAACCGCATTCGGAGAACAACCATAGGTCCAACCGTTGGCGGACATGGTTTTTACATCCGACTGCAAAAATTCTGTGTTTCGGTTATTCATAAGCACACAGTATGCAAATGTGCCTCCATCGCAGTTAAGTCCTAAAGAAAAGAAACTTTCATCTTTAGGCACAAGCGTTTCTACTTTTGTTCCGGCAATAAAGAGGTCGTCGTAACCGTCGTTGTTTATATCGCCACAGGCAAGCCCGCCGTCATCAATTGTTAACCAAGTGTTCCAGTCACTGTCACTGCTGCCCTCGGTTACATTTTTTATTGTATATTGTTCATCACCTTTGCTGTCCACAAATGAGGCTTCATCGCTTCTGCCTGTCTTACCGTATTGTATTTTGATTTGCGGTGCAGGATTGTTCAGAACCAAATATCCACCGTCTGCAAAGTATGACATAACCGCCAAGTCGTCTATTCTGTCGCCGTTAAAGTCGCCGACGACCATATCAACCGTAAGCTTACCGCTTTGATTGTCTTTTGCAGCACTTGTTGAGCCGTTTAACGTGTCTGCATGCGAAGACGATGTCTTTGTACCGTATTGGTAATTCTTGATATAGTCATCATGCAGCAAATCATATCCCATTTTGTAATAACCTGCATCATTCTCAAGCCGGTTAAGCATGGTCAGTTTGTTATCGGCAAAATCATACTCCTTCAAATAACAACCGACTTCATATTTTTCTGATTCATAGTCAAGACCGTGAAGTCTTGTTGATGTGGTTTTCTTACTGTTGGCAACATAAACTATAAGGGTGTCCTTACCGTCGTTGTCAAAATCTCCGGCAACAATGTTTATGTAACGATTGGAATCATAGCCGTGGATTACAACATCTCCGTCGCTGTCAAATGCCCATGTCATCTCTCCGATAGCTTCTGAACTGCACAGATTGCCGCTTACCGCATTATACACAAAAACATACACATTTTTATCACTTCGGTTTAATCCCACATAAGCAACATAGTCGCGTCTGCCTGAACCTGTTGGGTCAAACGCCGTGGATTGCACCAATGCAAAATTATTTAAGGCACTGACATCCATAGAGGTTAAAGACCCGTTCGAAGCAGTATTGTTTTTGGATACAAAGCTTTGCAGATCGCTTGTCGTACCTACATCCGCAATTTTACCTGCCGTATGGTTGGTGTAGGTTTCAAGATACATAAGCTCGCTTTGCTCTACCATGGCAAAAGGCTTGTCAACGCCGTAGCCGTACGGATTGGTTGTTTTGTCATAACCTGACGGCACGGTGTTTTTCATCAGCGAATTAGCTGCGTCTGATGAAAATGTCGGACTGTCGCTGCTTGCGGCAAACGCCGAAAGCGGCAGACAGGCAACGATCATCACAAGCGCCAGCGCTGCGCACACCGCCCGTCGGATGATGAATTTTTTGTTCATAGCTCAGGTCTCCTTTGATAATTGGTTTTGCTGCCCGCTACGGCAGCAGAATCTGAAAGCGGATAAGCAAGCGTGGCATGATATTTCACGATACTTATACTATTATCTATTCTATCATAACAGGGGCTGTTTCGGTTGTGTCGTTTACGCTGTATTTCGGTCGTTTACGCTGTAAACGGTCGCTCGGGCGAAATACCCCTTGTAAAAATGCGGATTTTCAAGTACAATAGTATACGGATAATTTTCTCCATATAAAATGCAGAAAAATGAAACGGGGAGGTGCCTCGTCGGAATGAAAAAATATTTACGATGGATATGTTTAGCGTTGTTCTTTGCGCTTTGCATCGGCATAGTGTGCTTTTTGCAGAATTTTACGAATCTCAATACATCCATACAATACCTTGAGTGGCAAACCGCCTATACGGTAGGAGCGGACGGCGCGGAAACGGAGTTGGATTATACCGTGTCGCCCGAAGTAGGAGACCGCTTTCGGCTTGAAACAGTCATCCCGGCAAGCAGCGAATACGGCAATTTGGTATTTGAAACGGCAGGGCTGAATATGACCGTCAGCATAGACGGAAAAGAAGTATGGCAATCGGAGACCACGGTGCCGGAGAATGCCGTGGGACAGACGCAGGCGATTATCCCTCTGCCGCAGGGCACTGAGTGCCGCCTTACGGTTACCGGCACGGTGACCGACACAGCGAGCTTAATTTTTCCGCCGCTGCCGCGCTTTGTGCCGGTGGATGCGCAAGAAATCGAAAGCTACGCTTATGCAAACTACTACGGTATTCCTGCCGGTGCTACCGCTTTTATATCACTGATGATTGCCGGTCTGTTCCTTTTGAGCGTGACACGCAAAAAGGCAGATTGGAGTCTGATACCGCTTTTCCTTGCCTCCGTTGGGCTTACGATGCAATGGATCACCAAAGGAATGGGACACCATTTTCTCAGTGACGGTTTGGTCGATTTTCTGAACCGACAGGAGATCGGTATTTTGCTGCTCGTGCTTTTGGTCGTTTATCTTGTTATGAACCGGCAGCGTAAATTTTGGAAATACTTCGGAATCTCCGCTATTGCCAGCGCCGCCGCATTGGGGATTGCATACACGGTATCCTTTTTCAGAAAAAGCTACCTTTCCAAATATATCGGCAGGCTGTTTGCGGATGTTACGGAGCTTGCGGATTATTCGGGGCTTTTGTATTGGGTCACCGTTTGGATGGTTGCGGTGTGCGCCGTTATTTCCGCCTATGCTGTAATGCGCTCGATTATCGCACAGCAGATGGAAACCAAAACGCTCCGCCTGCGCAACGAGCTGATTATGAACAGCTATCGTGCAATGGAAAGCAAAGTGACCGACAGCGCCGCCATCCGCCATGAAATGAAACATAAAATAATCGCTCTTGACGCACTGTATCAGAAGGGCGATATGGATGCGCTGGGGCAACTGATCGGAGATATAAAGCAGCAAAACGATCACTTGGCGCAAACGCAGTTTACCGAAAATTTCACGGTCAATACGATCCTGCAGGACGCCGCTTACCGTGCCGCCCAGTCGGACATCCGCTTTGAGGCGCTTGTTTCCGTTCCGCCGCAGCTTACCGTTACGGAAAGCGACCTGTGCGAGCTGCTTATGAATATGCTTGACAACGCACTGGAAGCCGCCGCCGAGGCGGATGCCGGAAAACGGTTTGTCCGCTTTCAGATTGAAACAAAGAACGGTTTTCTTGCCGTTAAGTGTGAAAACTCGTATGCCGGCAAGCGCAGGCAGGATGCGGACGGCAACTATATCACGACCAAGAACGATGCAGAGACCCACGGCTTCGGCTTAAAGCTGATGAACGCCGTTGCCGTGCGTTACCACAGCATACTGGATATTTTCACTTCGGAGAATCAAACCTTTACCGTTCAAACGGCGCTGAAGCTGCCGAAGAAATAAACAAAAACAAAGAAGGACACCGCTTTAAAATAAACGGAGTCCTTCTTTTTGTTTTAATAGCTATTGATTTATATAGCGCACAAATGCACTTTGAAAGGCTTTATAATAGGTTCTCCCCATCGGGAGCGTTTCGCCGCTTTGCAGGGAAAGCTCAGTCCGCCCGATTTCCCGTACCTCATCCAAATTCACAAGATAACTGTTGTGACAGCGTGCAAATTGTCCCATCGGAAGCTGCTTTTCAAATTCCGAAAGTGAAAAATAATAGGTGCTGTTACCGTTGCTTTGATGAATTACGATGCTGTGGTTGTAGCTCTCGATATACCGAATATCCGAAAGCGATAAATGCACCAGCTTATTCCCGATATGAACCACAACCGTTTTAGGTATATAATTCAATTTGAGATCAGTGTGGATTGCGCTTGCCAAAGCCTCTCGGCGCACGGGCTTTAAGAGAAAATGGATAGGCTGAACGCCGTACCCTTCGCTGAGGTAATCCTCACAGGCTGTCACAAAAATAATGGACACCCGATTACCTTTCTCTCTTAAAGACCGGGCAAGCTCCATACCCGTCATACCTTCCATCTGAATGTCAAGTATCAGCGAATCAAAAGGACAGCTTTCGGTATCCAGCCGTTTTTCAAGCTCACAGGCCGAACGGAAAGGTTCAAGCCTATATTCAACACTGTCATCGGTTAAAATATCACTGCAAAGAGAACATAAATTTTCTCGTATTATATCGTCATCATCGCAAACTGCAATTCGGTATGCGCTCATTTTCTCACCTGCAAATTCGGAATTATTTTGTTTGATTATATCATATTTTCGAGCAGAATGCAACCAAGACGGCATATCGGTTGCGCATTACAGGTCAAGGACCGGCTTCGAAAACCCACAAGCAAGAATTGATGCATTTCAAAAATGAGATATCAGAAGTAAAAATGTTATATGAAACAATAGCGTCTTTCAACCGAACAATACAGCAGAAAGAAAAAGGCCGCTGTGTGCTTTTTATGCTCACGGCGGTCTTTTCTGTATACCGAAGTAATCTCGGTTATTGTTTTTCTTTCTGCTTGTTATTGCTTTTCAGTTGGGTAGTTCACTTTCTCCTTCCACCATGACAGGTGGCACCTGTCAGCTTGTAGGCGCAGTTGCCCCTTGGCGGAGGATTTTGCTTTTTTACTCTGCTTTCAGCCGAAACAGCAGACTGCTCTTGCCACCTTTCTTGCGGTATCGCTGCTCGGTTTCGAGAAGTCCCACTTTTTTGAGGTCACGGATTCCGCGGCGGACGGTGGACGCCGAGAGCTTGAGGTCTGAGGCTATAGTCGGTATGGCAGGCCAACATTCGTTGTTCTCATTCGTCCGGTCGGCAAGGTAGATATATACCGCAACGGCTCTGTGCGGCAGCTCGGTGCGGTAAAGAAAATCAAGACGGCTCATTGCTCTGCACCTCCGTTTCGGTTAAGTCTTTCATAATTTCTGCTTCCGTTATGTCGGGAGCAGTTTCTTTTTTCGGCGGAGAGGTTCGGATAGGTTTGCCGCCTCGCTTTTCACCCTTGGGCGGAGTCCTCTGCGGTTCATTCTTGGGGCTGTCATGCTGAGCCTGACCGCTGCCGTCCAAGCTGCTCGGTGCAGGCGTTTCCTCTTTCCACTGCGGCGGATATTTTTCGAGGATGCCGTCCTGTATTTCCTTTTTGTCGGCATACTTAACCTCACGGTTTCCCATATCGGGGACGGTATAAGGGTGTTCATCGTCGAATTCAATTCCCCATTTGAAGAACAGCTTTTGCGGTGCGTGTTCGTAGAGACCGACATATTCCCGCACCGTAGAAATCTCATCCTGAATGTCTGCATTTTTACTGCGGTATTCATCGGAGAGGGTTTTGTCGACATTGCTTAGAAATTGACCGTTGTATTTTATCCGGCAGAGGGGAATGCCGTCCGAAGACACCTCCAGCCATCCGTTGCCGTCCATCTTGGTGTCGTACCGAGCCTTGAGCCGTTTGGCTAATTCTTTCTGTAACATATCTGTTTTCTCCTTTTTTGAGGGTAATAAAAAAGGCAGATAGATTTTTGATTTCTATCTGCCTGTGTATTTGGTATTCGGTTGTGTAAGGGTTCAAGACATCCAACAAAGGGAAAATACCTTTTTTATATCTACAGAATCGTTCACTGAAATTTCGCCGTATAAATGGCGAAAACCCCGATAAAATCGGGGTTTTCTTTGGCTACATCTTTTTTGTAGCCTCTTTATGATGGCGGCAAGAGCATCCGAACCCGCGTAGCGCGATACAAAGAAGCCGTCAATCGTAGTGTAGAACGACAAAAAAACCATGGTCAGCACCGAAGGCGTCAGCTGTTTTAAATATTGTCTGTAACTGACAGGTGCTTCAAAACGATCCAAAATAAAAACCTCCTTGACAAATTTGATTTACTACTATAGGATAAAGGATATAGTAACTATATTGTCAAGGGGAGAATTTTAGAAAAATGAAGAACTATTATTCCATCGGCGAGCTGGCGGGATATCAGAATATTTCCAAGCAGACCCTGATCTTCTATGATAAGATTGGTCTGTTCCGTCCTGCCTATGTGGATTCGGCCAATGGCTACCGTTATTATAGCCCCAAGCAGATTGATTTTCTGGACACGATCCTGATCATGAAGAAGATCGGTTTTTCTCTGGAAGAGATTCGGGAACATATGAAAAATTACAATCTGGAGAACAGTACCACGCTTCTGCGGGGGCAGATGGAGGTGCTGGACGACCAGATCCGGGAGCTGCAGATGATTCGCAGCCGTCTGCTGCAGCGCTGCAATATGATGGATGAAGCCAGAAAATACCACAAGGATCCGATTGTACGGGAAGAGGTCTGGGAACAATATATACTGTGTCATCCGGTGGCAGAGCCGTATTCGCTCAGTGAGGTCAGCATTGCCACCAAACAGTGCTTTGCGCAGGCGGAAGAAGAGGGATTGCCCATCTTTTTTCAGACCGGCGTGATCAATCCGATGCAGCACATTCAGCAGGGAAGATACATGGAGGCAACATGGGCTTTTTTGCCGGTGGAAAAGGACGCGGAAGCCGAGAATATAAAAAAGCTCCCGGCAGGAGAGTGCATCAGTATCTATCACTTTGGAAGTTATGATACGATTGCGGACTCATACCGGAAGCTTTTAGAGTATTGCCGTCAGAAAAACATGAGGATCCTGTCGGATGCCTATGAGTTCTGTATCAACGATTATATTACATCCAGCGATGTAAACGAATATATTACCAAGATCCAGTTTTATCTGAGATACAGCATCTCGGAGTAGGCCATGATGAAAGGCCCGGCGCCCTTGCCTTCGTCGGTCATATAGTATTCGGGACGCTCATAGTTGTTGGTGTTGTTGGCGCTTGCCTTGAGGTAGATGTCATGCAGCCCGGCCGCGTCCAGCTTGAGCTGTGTGAGGGCAAGGAAAGCCCTGACGGCCGCGTCGCGGTAGGAAGAGTCCAGCCAGCCCTTGCGGACACCCTTAAGAAGCGTATAGATGATCATGGCCGTTCCGCTGGTCTCAAGGCGATTGGTCTCAGTTACCTCCCAATCGGCTACATTGGCCCACATTCCGCTCTCATGCTGATACTTCAGCATGCCGTCGGCAAAAAGCTTCAGTGCGGCTTTGCACTCCGGAAGATATTCCTCCGGCAGTACTTCCATAACGTCCACCATCGCCATACCATACCAGCCCATAGCGCGGGTCCAGTGGTATGCGCAGACGTCTTCGGCGCTGTTGCCGGCATGATAATACATCCCATCCGGGGCCAGAAGGGTCTTGGCAACCCAGGAGAGACGCTCCTGTACCAGGGCGAGCTGAGCGTGGTCACCCGTCAGGGCCGCATAACGGGAGATGAAGGGCTGCAGCATATAGATGCCGTCCAGCCATACTTTGTATTTGGGCGCGCGGTCCTTGGCCCAGCTGTGCCAGTAATTGTGTCCCAGCGCAGCCTCCGTGTATTCCGCAGGGACGATATGGCCTGTGGAATTGACATGCTTCGGATCCGTCAGATCCCGGTAGAGATCAGAGCAGATCTGCATATAATCATCCTGTCCGTTGGAAGCACGCAGCAAAAGCGCGGCAGTCTTGTAGCAGTCGGCGCCATGGTGGTCTACATAACCGGCCAGATTGCGGCTCAGACTTATATGTCCGTCAGCATCGGTTACAATCATCGCGTCCAGGTATTCTTTTACATAGCGGAGGTATTCGGCATCGGAAGGATCCGCCTGATAAACGTCCAGAAGGCCCTCCATCACGACGCCGTTATAGTAGCTCCAGTCATACAGGTACGGTTTGTCCGTTACAGGGGAACGCTTTTCATTGTCCCAGGAGAAATAACGATCCTCATGAGAGACGATCTCACGGGGAAGATTGTGCGCAGAATGAATCGTCAGTCCGTCGATATACTGCTTGGATTTTTGTATTGCGGAGGCGATTGGCTGTGTCATACGAGTCAGTCCTTTCTGATAGAAAATATATATGTATTCTAACATAGAAGACATAAAAAGACAAGGAATAAATTCCCTCTGTACTTGTACTGCTCTGGGGTTCGTGCTATAATAAGCCTAGTCTGACAGACTATAGATTCTACGATTGAGAAAGGAAGATATGGTTATGGTAATTGAGAACGGTAAAGCAACGGGGATCAAGATCGCATATGTCGGCGGCGGTTCCAGAGGCTGGGCATGGGGATTGATGAGTGATCTTGCGGTAGAAGAGAGTATGAATGGTACCGTAAGTCTGTACGACATTGATTTTCAGGCGGCCAAGGATAATGAGACGATCGGTAATAAGATTAAGGATACCGAGGGCGTAAAGTCCGTATGGAAATACGAAGCGGTTCATACATTGCAGGAGGCTCTGACCGGAGCGGATTTTGTCATCATTTCCATATTGCCGGGTACCTTTGATGAGATGCAGTCGGATGTACATACTCCGGAGAAGTACGGCATTTATCAGTCTGTAGGAGATACAACCGGTCCGGGAGGAATCGTGCGGGCCCTGCGTACGGTACCTATGTTTGTAACGATTGCCGAAGCCATCCGGGATTACTGTCCGGAGGCATGGGTTATCAACTATACCAATCCGATGACGCTGTGTGTGCGGACGTTGTATGAAGTATTTCCGCAGATCAAGGCGTTTGGCTGCTGCCACGAGGTATTCGGCACACAGAAGCTGCTGACAGAAGCGCTGGCGGATGTTGCCGGAATTGAGGGTGTGGACCGCAGCGAGATCAAGACCAATGTTTTGGGCGTCAATCATTTTACATGGCTGGACAGCGCATATTATCATAATCAGGATCTTTTCCCGATCTATGCGGAGTTTGCGGAAAAGTACGCGGAGAAGGGATTCCAGAAGGTCGTGCATGATAACTGGATGAATAAGTATTTTGGATGTACCCATCGGGTTAAGTTTGATCTGTTCCGTCGGTATGGTCTGATCGCCGCGGCAGGTGACCGCCATCTGGCAGAGTTCTGCCCCGGAACCTGGTACCTGAGAAATCCCGAGACCGCAGCCAAGTGGGGCTTTGGACTGACGCCTGTGAGCTGGCGTCAGGAGGATCTTGTGCGCCGTAAGGAGCGCAGCGCGCGGCTGGTCAGCGGCGAAGAGCATTTTAAGCTGAATGAAACGGGAGAAGAAGGCGTAATGCAGATGAAGGCGCTGTTAGGCCTGGGAACGCTTGTGACCAATGTGAATATTCCTAACTACGGACAGCAGGAAGGATTACCCTATGGCGCGGTGGTAGAGACCAACGCGGTGTTCTCCGGCGACAGTGTAACGCCCGTTATGGCCGGAGGTCTGCCGTCAGAGGTATTGTCACTGGTGGCACGGGTTTCCAACAATCAGGAGACTGTGATTGAGGGTATTTTCACCAAGGATAAGGAATTGATACTGGACGCGTTCTGCAACGATCCGCTGGTGACCTGTTCTCTGGAAGAGGCAAGAGCGCTGTACCAGGAGATGGTGGAGAATACCAAGGCTTATCTGGAAGGCTGGGAGCTGTAAATCTGTATGGATTTGTTTGAATTTAACCGGGAACAGGAACTGAAAACAAGCGGCCCCCTGGCATACCGGATGCGCCCCAGATCTCTGGAAGAATTCGTAGGACAGGAAGAGATCGTGGGCAAGGGGACCCTGCTGTACCGGGCGATTAAGGCAGATCAACTGGGATCTGTAATCTTTTACGGGCCGCCGGGTACGGGCAAGACAACACTTGCCCGTATCATAGCGGGCTCGACACGGTCCCTTTTCCGTCAACTGAATGCGGTTACGGCAGGGAAAAAGGACATTGAGACAGTGATTGCCGAAGCACGTGGTACTCTGGGAATGAACGGCCAGCGGACCATCCTCTTTATCGATGAGATTCATCGCTTTAATAAAGCCCAGCAGGACGCGCTTCTGCCTGCGGTGGAAGAGGGCGTGGTGGTGCTGATCGGAGCAACCACGGAGAATCCGTACTTTGAAGTCAATGGAGCGTTATTGTCCCGCTCGCGGATATTTCAGCTGAAGCCGCTGAGTGCGGAGAACATCCGGAAGCTGTTGTACCGGGCGGTCTCTGACAAGGAACGGGGCCTGGGCAATATGGCGCTGCAGCTGAATGAGGACGCGGCGGAATTTTTGGCAAGGCTCAGTGACGGAGATGCCAGAGCAGCGTTGGGCGCATTGGAGTTGGGAGCGCTTACAACTCCGCCGGGAGAAGACGGAAGAATTGTGATCGACCTGGAGACGGCCAGTCAGTGTATACAGCGTAAGGCCTTTCGCTTCGATAAGGATGGAGACGCGCATTACGATATCCTGAGCTGTTTTCAGAAGTCGATCCGAGGGAGCGATCCGGATGCGGCCATTCATTATCTTGCGCGTCTGATTGAGGGCGGAGATCTGAAATCCATTTGCCGCAGACTCCTGGTTATCGCGTCGGAAGATATCGGCCTGGCGTATCCCAGTGCGATCAGTATCGTGAAGAGCTGTACGGACGCGGCATTACAGGTCGGACTGCCGGAAGCGCAGATGAATCTGGCACAGGCGGTGATTCTCCTGACTACAGCCCCCAAATCCAATTCCGCGACACGGGCGATCGGAGCCGCGTTGGAGGATCTGCGGACACGGGAACTGGGAGTGATCCCTGCGCATCTGCGGGATGCGCATTATGCCGGAGCGGCCAAGCTGGGGCATGGAGTGGAATATCTGTACCCGCACGATTATCCGAATCATTATGTCAAGCAGCAATATATGCCGGACGTATTGGAAGGCACTATCTATTATCAGCCGGGAGAGAATAAAAATGAACGTGCGATCCGCCAGTATCTGACGGAATTAAAAAAAGAAGACTGACACATATCAGAAGAACGCGTCATATACTATCCTGAAAGCGGAAAGGGGCAGTGATGATGCGTTCTATATTATATCGGCAGTCCGGAAGCTGCGGGCTGGGATACGGCAGTGCGCCGAAAATGATCTTAGATGAGGAAAAAGAAACTCCGTCAGGCGGAGAATACGTGGAACAGATCGCGCCGATGCGGATTGAAAATGTAGAACCGGATTATTTCAATATGGATGAAAGAGACCGGGAAGAAATACGGCGGATGGAATCTCCGGCAGCGCGGGATATGGCGCAGCTGATTACAAAAGAAGCGGACCGCATGGAGTTGGAGGGCAATATCCTGATGGATGAGTCGCTGGAAGAAGCGCATGTGGAGCGGGCGGTGGAACGAATCGTTCAACAGATGCAGGGAAACCGCCAACCGGAAGGATATCTGGAGGACCTTGTCCGGATTCTGCTGTTAAATGAGATCTATGACCGTAGGCGCCGCTGCAGACGGCGGGGAAACTGCGGAAGAAGATAAAAAAGCGCTGTCAGGCAATGATATGTACCCAGTTTTCTGGACACCGTTATTTGAATTGAATAATTAGTTTCAC
>CAVGBV010000029.1:13889-25013 GCA_963627615.1 Alloprevotella sp. | reverse complement strand
CCTAAGGAGTCTCATTCTCCCAAGTGTACCAGATTATTTCCAAATCCAGAGAAAACTATAAAAAATCTGGTACACATAAGAGTCTCGTTCTCAAAGGTGTACCAGAAATTTTCAAAGTCCCAGAGAAACCCATAAAAATCTCGTACACGCAGGAATCTCATTCACCAAAGTGTACCAGATTATTTTAAGAAATCCAGAAAAATCTAAAAAACCTGGTACACTCAAGAGCCTCACTCCCTAAAGTGTACCAGAGTTTTGGTATAAGGAAAGGGACCAGCTTATGTGTCGTTCCGAATAAGATCCAGTGCCCGCTGCATCTCACGCAGCGACAGAACATAGCTTTTCCGTACTGCATCGAGATCCTGTGGATTCACATTTTCTGCAACAGCGGCAAACCCATAATCCGTCTCAATCGCCAGTGAAAGTATGTCTCCCTTCCAATAAAACCCTCGAAACTGTCCCTCCACTGCCTGCTCCAGCTTTCGAGACTGTGATGTTCCGAACTCTGTTCCCGATGTGATTTCGCACCGAATGACCAGCCCATGAAACACTTTGTTGCGGTATGTTTCGCGGCCTTCCCGCGGATGCCTTCTTTCGTATACATGATTCAAACAAACATTGGCCGCCGAGAAATGAATCCCATGATATAGCCCTTCATGGTAGTTTTCTACTTCGCATTCCTCCCACTGTCCATCTGCCATTCGGAATCCCTCCATACTCTGCCGATCGATCCGCATCTCCTCCGTCTGTAGTTCCGGGCCGAATGCCTTTGCAATCTCTGTTCGGAAAAAATCCCCCAGTTGTTCCGTCATCAATGCCTTGAGCTTTTTCTGCGCTCTGTCCCGCAAAAAGAGGATACAACAAAGTCCGCCAAAGAAGAGGATCGACACTGAGACTACCTTCAGAATTCTGTCATTGACCGCAAAATAGGCCACCAGGCCGCCTGCTACGCCAATCAGTCCAACCCACAGCCAGAATTCTGCCCTTTTTTGATATTTCCCCAGCCTTTCCGAGAGTTCCTCATCATTCATCTTTTCTGTACGATTCATGCCCGATCTCCTTTTCACGCCAATTCCTATATTAAAGTATACAACAGATTATAGAAAAAAACAACTGGCGAATGATTTTCTTCCGTGTCCGGCATGAAACCCGACGACGGATTTGTTTGTTTTTTCTTTGTTCTTGTTGCTTCTTCTGCAACTTTAGATTGACAAACCCTGTTGTCTGTTATACAATAGAGGTACGATAAATAAGTATAGTTTTCCATCATAGAGAAAAGGAGCCGCTTATGAATCATCTATATTCTGAAGACATTGTCAAGAGCCCGCGTATCCCCAGACTGATCGAGCATCTGTATGCCAAGATGCCTGTCGTCGAGGCAGATCGCGCTGTTCTGTTGACTGAATCCTATAAAGAAACCGAAGGGGAGCCGATCATTATCCGGCGCGCCAAGGCATTTGATCATATCTGCCATAATATTCCGATTATCATCCGTCCGGACGAGCTGATCGTGGGCAGTTCCTCCCAGGCGCCCCGCGGCTGTCAGGTCTTTCCGGAGTTTTCCTTTGAATGGTTGGAGTCGGAATTTGATACGATGGAGCACCGTACCGCGGATCCGTTCTATATTGCAGACGAGACCAAAAAAACGCTGCATGAGGTCTATAAATATTGGAAGGGGCGGACGACCAGCGAACTGGCGACTTCCTACATGGCCCCTGAGACTCTGCTGGCGATGGAGCATAATATCTTCACTCCCGGCAACTATTTCTATAACGGCGTAGGTCATGTGACCGTCTGCTACGGCCGTATCGCCCGCGAGGGTCTGGAGTCGATCAAGGCACAGGCCGCCGAAGCGCTGTCCCACTGCAGCTTTGGCGACGCCGATTACGCCCGCCGGACACATTTTCTGCAGGCTGTCATCCTGTCCTGTGAAGCCGCCTGCGTATATGCCGAGCGCTACGCGGCGTTGGCCCGCAGTGAAGCTGCCGCCTGCAATGATCCCGTTCGCCGGGATGAACTTCTCAAAATCGCTGAGAACTGCGACCGTGTCCCCCGTCAGGGCGCGCGCAGCTTTTATGAAGCCTGCCAATCTTTCTGGTTTATTCAGCAGCTGCTGCAGCTGGAGTCCAGCGGCCACTCAATCTCTCCGGGACGTTTTGATCAATATATGTATCCCTTCTTCAAGCATGATCTGGATCACGGCCTGATTACCCGGGAAGCCGCGCAGGAGATCATGGACTGCGTCTGGGTCAAGCTCAACGACCTGAACAAAATCCGTGACGCCGCTTCGGCCGAGGGTTTTGCCGGCTACAGTCTGTTCCAGAACCTGATTGCCGGCGGCCAGACGCCGGAGGGATTGGACGCAACCAATGACCTGTCCTTTATGTGTATTCAGGCGACCATGCATGTACTGCTTCCGCAGCCCTCCTTCTCTGTTCGTGTCTGGAACGGTTCTCCTGAAGAATTTTTGCTGAAGGCAGCAGAATTGACCCGTACCGGTGTCGGCCTGCCTGCCTATTATAATGATGAAGTTATTATCCCCGCACTGCTCAGCCGCGGACTGACCATGGAAGATGCCCGCGACTATAACATCATCGGCTGCGTAGAACCTCAAAAGTCCGGCAAAACTGAAGGCTGGCACGATGCCGCTTTCTTCAATATGTGCCGTCCGCTGGAGCTGGTATTCTCTAATGGTATGGACAAGGGCGTACAGGTTGGCCTGCAGACTGGAGATGTTACACAGATGCAGACCTTTGATGAATTCTATGACGCCTACAAAAAACAAATGAATTATATGCTGAGTCTTCTCGTCAACGCAGACAACGCGATTGATGTGGCGCACGCGGAACGTTGTCCTCTGCCCTTCCTGTCCGGTATGATCGAGGACTGTATCGGACGCGGCAAGAGCGTACAGGAGGGCGGCGCTGTGTATAACTTTACCGGGCCGCAGGGCTTCGGTATCGCCAATATGGCGGATTCCCTCTATGCCGTCAAGACTCTGGTTTACGATGAACATAAGCTGTCCATGGCTGATCTGCGGGATGCGCTTGCCAATAACTTTGGCAAACTCCGCACTCAGGAGGAGGCGCAGGAGATCACTGCCGACCTTGCCAAGGCTTTAGCCGCCGACGGTGTTGTCCTGAACGAGGATCAGATTCGTTCTATGTACCAGACAGCGCGCAGCGGTGGTATTCCCGAGGAGAAGCGTCTCAAGTACGAAGCTATCCGCAGCATGCTGGAGGATGTGCCAAAATTCGGCAACGATATTCCTGAGGTAGACGCTTTTGCCCGGGATGTGGCCTATACCTACACCCGTCCTCTTCAGTACTATAAGAATCCGCGCGGCGGACAGTTTCAGGCAGGTCTGTACCCTGTATCCGCCAATGTTCCTCTGGGCGCGCAGACCGGTGCGACACCGGACGGCCGCTATGCCGGAACTCCGGTAGCAGACGGCGTGTCTCCTTCCGCCGGCCGTGATACCCATGGCCCTACGGCTTCCGCCAACTCTGTATCCCGTCTGGATCACTACATTGCTTCCAACGGCACGCTTTTTAACATGAAGTTCCATCCTTCGGCTCTTGCGGGCCGGGAGGGACTCGCCAACTTTATAGCGCTGATCCGCTCCTATTTCGATCAGAAAGGCAGCCATATGCAGTTCAATGTGGTCAGCCGTGAAACATTGCTGGACGCGCAAAAGCATCCGGAAAAATATCGTTCTCTGGTCGTCCGCGTCGCGGGCTACAGCGCCCTCTTTACCACACTATCCCGTTCTCTGCAGGATGATATCATCCGGCGCACAGAGCAGACTTCTATATGAGGCAATCTATGAGCAACGATTTTAACAAGGTTCAGGGCCGGATTTTTGACATCCAGCGGTACTCCATTCATGACGGACCGGGAATCCGTGCCATTGTCTTTCTCAAAGGCTGTTTTCTGCGCTGCCGCTGGTGCTGTAACCCGGAATCCCAGGAGTATTCGATAGAACAGCTGACCATGAACGGCAAGACACGGACGGTCGGTCGGGATGTCACCGTTTCCGAGGTGATGGATGAGGTTCTGAAGGATCTGCCTTATTACCGACGAAGCGGCGGCGGTCTCACCCTCTCCGGCGGCGAATGTCTGTTTCAGCCGGAATTTGCCGCGGCGCTCCTGGAGGCGGCACAGTATCATCTATTGAATACTGCCATTGAATCCACTGCGTGCGCTCCCTATGAAGACATTCAAAAGCTGCTCCCTTATCTGGATCTGTTTCTGATGGATATCAAGCACATGGACAACGCCAAGCACCGTGCCTTTACCGGCGTTCCTAACGAACGGATTCTGGAGAACGCCCGCAAGGTTGCCGTATCGAGGGACTGCGAATTGATCATTCGTGTTCCCGTGGTTCCGGAATTTAACGATACCCCGCAGGAGATTCAGGCGATTGCCGAATTTGCCGCTTCTCTGCCAGGCGTACGCCGGCTGCATCTGCTTCCCTACCATCGTTTGGGACAGGACAAGTACACCGGTCTGGGTCGGGATTACACTCTGACCCACATTACTCCACCTTCCAACGAACATATGCAGAATCTTTTGGAGGCTGCCGAGAGCGCATCCGGCCTGGCCTGCCAGATTGGAGGCTGATCCCCTATGGATGAAAAGATGCGTATTATTCAGGAGCTCGTTCCTGGTAAACAGATTACGTTGGCGCATATCATCGCCAACCCGGATGACATCCTGTATCAAAAATTGGGACTGGATCCCGCGGTCGATTATGCCAGCTCCGCTATCGGCATCGTAACGATGAGTCCTGCCGAAACAGCGATCATTGCCGGCGATATCGCGATCAAGTCTTCCGGTGTCGTGCTGGGATTTCTGGACCGTTTCAGCGGTACGCTGATCGTCACGGGACGTTACTCCGACGTTGAATCCGCTCTGATTGCCCTGACGGATTATTGCCGTGAGACGCTGGGATTCTCCGTCTGCCCCATCACCAAAACATGAAAAAAATCATTCTCATGGGGCGCAGCGGCTGCGGCAAAACCACTCTGACGCAGGCTCTGCGCGGTGAAACGATTACCTACCACAAAACGCAGTATATCAACCACTTTGATGTAATCATCGATACTCCCGGAGAATACGCCGAGAATCATACACTGGGGCGCGCGTTGGCGCTCTATTCCTATGAAGCCGACGTTGTCGGCCTTCTCCTCAGCGCGACTGAGCCGTATTCCCTATATCCTCCCTGCATTACCTGTATGGTCAATCGAGAGGTGATCGGTATCGTGACACATATCGACTGTCCCGGCGCACGGCCGGATCGGGCGGAAGCCTGGCTGCGTCTTGCCGGATGCAAGACAATATTTTTTGTAAATTCAAAGGATTATGAAGGTGTCGGCGAGATTCTCAATCATCTGCGCGAAGAGGGAGATGTACTCCCCTGGGACACCGAACCTTCAAAAGGAGAGAACCCATGCTGACACTAGACAAAGTATATCATGCTTCTTATGTACTCAAAGAAATCGTGCGCCGAACCGATCTGATTCCCGCACCCGATCTGAACCCTGCAAGCCAGTTGTACCTGAAGCCGGAAAATCTGCAGGTAACCGGTTCCTTTAAGGTCCGCGGCGCCTACTACAAAATGTCTCTTCTGAGTCCGGAAGAGCAGGAGCGCGGTGTCATCGCCTGCAGCGCCGGCAACCACGCGCAGGGTGTTGCGCTTGCCGCACAGCGCCGCAACATTCACGCGACCATCTGTCTGCCGGACGGCGCGCCCATCTCTAAGGTAGAGGCAACCCGGCGCTACGGTGCGGAAATCTGCCTGGTGCCCGGTGTCTATGATGATGCCTATCAGCGTGCGCTTCAGCTTCGGGACGAATATGGCTATACCTTCATTCATCCCTTCAACGACGAAGACGTCATCGCCGGACAGGGCTCCATCGGACTGGAGCTTCTGGATCAGCTCTCCGATGTGGAGGCTGTAATCGTTCCGGTAGGCGGCGGCGGACTGATCAGCGGTGTTGCCTTTGCTATCAAAGCACTGAATCCGAACTGCAAGGTCTACGGCGTGCAGGCATCCGGTGCGCCTTCTATGTTCAACAGCATCCATGAGGGCCATGCGGAGGCGCTGTCCTCTGTCTCCACCTTTGCCGACGGTATCGCCGTAAAGTGCCCCGGCGATCTGACCTATGCACTATGCAGCCAATATGTAGATGATATTGTAACCGTGACGGACGACGAGATCTCTACTGCCATCCTGACACTGATCGAACACCACAAGCTCATCGCGGAAGGCGCTGGCGCAGTCTCTGTCGCCGCTGCCATGTTCAATAAGGTTCCGATTCAGGGCAAAAAGACCATCTGTCTGATCTCCGGAGGCAACATCGATGTCAACATCCTGTCCCGCGTCATCACGCGCGGACTTCTGAAGTCCGGCCGCACCCTGGATATCACACTGGCTCTCTCTGACCGTCCCGGCCAGCTCTCTCTGGTGTCGCAGATCATCGCTCAGCATGGCGGCAATGTGGTTTCCGTATATCATGACCGTTCTGATCTGGAGATGAAAGTAACAGATTGTTTCCTGCGTCTCTCTCTGGAGACCCGGGACCACAATCACGCGCAGGAGATCATCACGGCTCTTGCCGATGCCGGTTTTAACGTTATTAAATAAATTCAGGAGGTTATACTATGTCGAAAGTTATCAGCACCCCTAATGCTCCGGCCGCTATCGGCCCCTATTCTCAGGCTATCGTAAGCGGCAGCCTGGTCTTTACCAGCGGACAGATTGCCATCAACCCGGCAACACAGCGCGTTGAAGCTGCCACGATCGAAGCGCAGACCGAACAGGTAATGAAGAACCTCAAGGCTATTCTGGAAGAAGCCGGTTCCTCCATGGACCGTGTCATCAAGACGACCTGTTTTCTGGCGAATATTGAAGATTTTGCCGTGTTCAACGGTATCTACGCACAATATCTGCCCGGCAAGCCTGCCCGTTCCTGCGTATCCGTCAAGGATCTGCCCGGCAAGGTTCTGGTAGAAGTAGAAGCGATCGCCGAGATCGGCTAAGATTCTATAGAAAATACAATTAAGCGAGTGTGCTGCGGCACACTCGCTTTTCTTTTCCTTTACTGACAGGATATTTTTACTTTTTTCCGCCATTTTCCCCGCAGGAAATAGATACCGGTAATCGACAGCCCTAATACCCAGCTGATCGGATAGCACATATAGAGCCAATCCTTACCCAGCGTCGTGGACAGAAAATACGCCAGCGGCAAACGAAACAGCCAGAACATGATCAGGCAGGCCGCTGTCGGCAGCTTGACCTCGCCCACTCCGTTCAAGAAACAGTTGAGTGTATGGAAGGCTGTATACAACCAGTAAAACGGCATATTCCACAGGATAAAGATATATCCGGCTTCTATCACTTCCGGTTCCTGATTGAATATCGCAAGGCACTGCCTGCCAAAGATCGTCAATAACGCGCAAACCGCGATATTGACAGAAACATTAATTACCAGCAGCACCTTGACACCGCGGTCCAGACGGTCCATCCGTCCTGCTCCCGCATTCTGTCCGGCATATGTGGTCGCCGCTACGGCAAATGCCTCCACCACCAGATACACCAATGTATCCAGCTTATTGGAAGCCGTCGCTCCTGCCATAAATACGGCCCCGTGACTGTTGACAATACTGCGTAAGAGAAGGTGTCCCAGGGAATAGACCGCATTGTTGAATCCCAGCGGAAGGCCCAGCGTCAGCATTTTGGCAATCCACTTTTTCTCCATGTGCAGAGACAGAACTTTCAGTTCCAGCTGCGGATATTTTTTCTTAATATAATAAATACTGTAGAACCATGAAACATAATTGGCGATCACTGTCGCCGCGGCAACGCCGACGACACCCCAGTGCAGGACTATGACAAAGACCAGATCGAGTACGATATTGACGATACTCGACAGAATTAAGCTGATGAGCGGCGCCCGGCTGTTTCCCATTCCCCGCAGCACTCCGGCATTCAGGTTATAGCCAAGACTGGCGGTCGTCCCCAGGAAAATAATCCTCAGATACGCATGCGCGTCATCGATTACCTCTTCCGGAACATGCATGCCCAATAGAATTCCGCGCCCTGCGATCATGCCTATGATCAGAATCGGAATCGAACAGATCATCAGAAAACTATGCGCAGTCCGTACAATATCCCGTATCATCTTCTGATCGCCCGCGCCAATATACTGCGAGACCAGAATCGTTGCCGCCGCGCTGATCCCCGTAAAGAGTGCCAGCATCACATTCATCGGCATTCCGGCCGTACCCACTGCCGCCAGCGCGTCTGTACCCTCGTAGTTTCCCACCACGATACTGTCCACCATATTGTACATCTGCTGGAACAGATTTCCCACCAAAAGCGGAAGTGAGAACGCAATCACCTTGCCGACAATTCCGCCCTCTGTCATATCCATCGTTTTCTCTTTTTTCTGTGCTCCCCACATATCGCTTCCTCCTAAAAGGGCCGAAGCCCATACGGACCTCGGCCCTTTGCTCTATTGATTTAGATTGCGTCCAATGCCTGCCGGATATCCTCCAGAATGTCTTCTATATCTTCCAGTCCGCAGGACAATCGGATCAGGCCCGGCGTAATTCCGCAGGCTGTCAGCTGCGCGTCCGTCAGCTGACGGTGTGTTGAGCTTGCCGGATGTAGTACACAGGTCCGGATGTCCGCAACATGCACCACCAGCGAAATCATCTTCAGATGATCAATAAACCTGGCCGCGACTTCTCTTCCACCCTTGACAGAAAAAGCAATCACGCCACTCTTACCATTCGGCAGATACTTCTCCGCCAGATCATGATACTTGTCTCCCGGCAATGTCGGATAATTGACAAATTCGATTTTATCGGTACGGCTCGCCAGATACTCCGCCACCTTTTCGGCGTTTCGGCAATGCTGCGCGATGCGGAGCGGCAATGTCTCCAGCCCCAGATTCAGCAAGAACGCGCCCATCGGCGTCTGCGTCATACCGAGATCCCGCATTACCTGTACTCTGGCCTTGGTGATATACGCCGCTTTGCCAAATGTCTCTGTATAGACAATCCCATGATAGGATTCATCCGGCTCTGTGAACTCCGGGAATTTTCCATTGGCCCAGTCAAAATTGCCGCTGTCTACGATAACGCCGCCCAGCTGCACCGCATGCCCGTCCATATACTTACTCGTCGAATGCACCACGATATCCGCCCCGAACTCAAACGGACGGCACAGGACCGGCGTCGCAAACGTATTGTCTACAATAAACGGAACCCCATTGCGGTGCGCGATCCCCGCCAGGCGCTCAATGTCCAGCACAGCGATCGCCGGATTGGCAATCGTCTCTCCGAACATCGCCCTTGTATTGGGCCGGAATGCTTTCTGAATCTCTTCATCGCTGGCGTCTGCATCAACAAAGGTAACCTCAATCCCCATCTTCTTCATGGTTACCGCGAACAGGTTGACGGTGCCGCCATAGATCGTGGCCGTACTCACCATATGATCTCCGGCATGAAGGATATTCATCACCGCAAGAGTTGTCGCCGCCTGTCCCGATGACGTACACAGCGCGCCTACGCCCCCTTCCAGATCCGCGATCTTTTTTTCTACGGCATCCGTTGTCGGATTGGAAAGCCGTGTATAAAAATGTCCTTCTGCCTTCAGATCAAACAGATCTCCTACATGATCCGTAGAATCATAGGTAAATGTCGTGCTCTGATAGATGGGCAGGGCTCTGGGCTCTCCATTTCCGGGCTGATAGCCGGAATGCAGGCATTTCGTACTGATTTTCATTCTGTTTCTCCTTCGTTCTTATTTCAGGCCAAAGGCAACCTCAATCTCGTCCACCTCTTCGTCTGTAATCCTTACAATCTGTCCCACATTGTGGGTCATAATGACGGACTTGGCGCTGTATTCCATCACTTCCAGCTTATCAAAGGCATTGATCAATGAAGTGCCTGTCGTAATAACACAGTCATTCTCGATAATCGCAACCGGATTGTCCATGCTCAGCTTAGCCGCCAGTTCGTCCGCTTCCATAAAGGTTGAACCAAACGGATATTTCTGCACGGTCCGCAGCTGCAGATAACTCTCCGGAATCAACCGGGCGTCAAACTCCTGATCGGTCACTGCAAACGCCATAATATGCGGCGGATGCGCGACAATCACTGTTTTGATGTCCGGATGCTGTCTGTAAATCTCCGAATGCAGCTTAACGGATCTGGACGGCACCTTGCCCGCCTCGCGCTTTCCGTCTTCGATCAGCACCAGATCCTCCGGTTCCAGATAATCCCTGTCCTTGGCATACGGGGTAATCAGGAAACGGTTTTCTCCCACTCTGCAGGAGAAGGTTCCCTGGCTGCTGGTAAAGAGCTGATTATTATACGCTCTCTTGATCAGTTCACACATATCACGGCGCATCGCCAGCTCCTCACTCGTATGCTGCGGAATAAACTCTTCCATAACCGGATGCGTCT
The DNA here is from genome assembly GCA_963627615.1 of Alloprevotella sp. Lineage (GTDB taxonomy): Bacteria > Bacillota > Clostridia > Lachnospirales > Bianqueaceae > Faecimorpha. The sequence continues at coordinate 14,534 of CAVGBV010000029.1, read as the reverse complement.
TAAGCTTAAAACGCTCCAGCTCCGCATTGGTCAGCGGACGCGGCGCATGCCCGATGGTTCTGGCATTGATCTCCAGTCGGGCGCAGAAATCCAGCGTCTCAAAGATCATAAACGCTTTAAAGAGTCCTTCGTCTGAACCGATCACGACACCGTGATTCTCCAGCATTACTGTATTATAGCCCTTGGCAAATTTTTCACTGATATACTCGCCCAGTTTCTGACTGCCGGGTGTCGCGTAGGTCGCATAAGCGATATCGCCACATAAGAGCTTGGCGTTCGGAACCAGCAGCGTGTCCGGGTATTTGCGCGCCACCGAAAAAGCAACCAGTGTCGGCGGATGCGCGTGCAGAATCGCCTTCAGATCCGGACGCGCCTTATAAATTGCCTGATGGAAAGGATACTCCACTGACGGTCTATGAAGCCCTTCATATGTTCCGTCAGGATATACTCGCATGATATCTTCTCTGCGCAGAGTCCCTTTGTCGATTCCGCTGGGACTGATCCACATCACACCGTCCGCATCCATGATGGACAAATTGCCGCCGGATGTCGTCGTCATACCATTGTGATAAATCCGGTTCATGATCGTAACGATCTGATCCGCTGGGTGCTGCATTTCAAAATTCATACTGATCTCTCCTTTAC
>CAVGBV010000029.1:0-13879 GCA_963627615.1 Alloprevotella sp. | reverse complement strand
CTCCTTTACTGTTTTATTGTTCGCCGCTGTGTCCCTGGGCAATGAACTCAGTCAACGCTTTCAGCCATACTTCAAATTCCGATCGGGTAATATAGACTCCCGGGCTAAATGTCCCGCCGCCCTGATCCTGAACCAGGCCCAGAAGATATGCTCGCTGCACCGCTGCTTTTCCTTCCGCGCTGCATTTATTGATATCTTCAAAAGTCGTATCAAACCGCATTGTTACAGAATAATACAGATCCCTCTCGTACTGCAGCAGCATTCGCATCATCCAGATCGCCATCTGTTCCCGGGTGACTCCCTCCGCCGCACGCAGCACGGTCCGCTCCTTATCCCGGAGGATATATGCCTGCAGCAGTCGGTAGATTCGAACGCTGTCCGCGTCCTGTGCGTCATAAGGGTAATCGGCCAGCTCCTGCTCCGGCAGATTCTCCAGCGGTTCCGATGACACCTGGAAGATCTCCGTCAGCTTCTTGAGCGCATCCAACCGGCTGACTTCCCCGATTGAATCCGGCCCGGAACTGGTATAGGACCAGTTCTCCTTTACCTCCGTCAGAAGCTCGTCCTGCTTCCATACTTCGCATTGGAGCGACACTTCATACCGTGTATCCGTATTATAGGTCTCCAATGGATAGAAGGTAAGCGTCTGCGCCATTTGGAACTGCTCCTGCGGCGTCTCCATATACACGGCGACTTCTTTTCCCCGCTTGGTATCGGTCAGGTGGAACTCTACATTCCGGAACTCCAGCTCCGCGCCGTCCTGTGTATAATATGTGAAGGTGATCGGTTCTCCCAGCATATACCACCGTCCGGCCTGCCGTACCTCTTCCGGGATCTGCCCCAGATAACTTAACAGACTGTTGCCCACCTCCTGCTGTCCCGGATAGGGATACGCCACCATCTGATCCGTCCACTGCGCCTCTTGAACGCCCAGCAGAATCGACGTATACTCTCCCTGGATTCCATACCCTGCCCTGCTTACGCCCGGATACAGAAGCGCGTACCGCAGAAGCGGCACATGCAGCGCTCTGGTCAGCAATTCCGCATAATTCTCGCATCGTCCGGCATTGACCTCCAGCACCAGCCTTCCGCCATATCCCGCATATCTTGCCCGATCCATCGCGGTAATCCCGGTAAATCCCCATGCGGAAACCTTTTCATTTCCGCTGACCCGCCGATTGAACGCCATGTATGCCGCATGACTGCTTGCCGCGTTTCCCAATGCCGCGTCCACTTCCAAAGTCTTCAGCTTCAGACTGTTGCGCAATTCGTTTAATTCGTCATTGGCGCTGTACCGGCTCGACAGCTCGTCCTCCTGCTCCGCCGCCATAACACCGGAAGCGGCTAAGGACAGCACGGCGGCGGCCAACACCAGTGCCAGCAGCCTCCGCAGCTTCTTATTCATCCATCTTTTCCTCACGGATTCTCGCGACACCGACCACCTTGACATCCTTGGCCAGATCGATCAGCTTAACACCTGAGGTTACGCGGCCGATCTTGGACACATCTGTCACTCTCAAGCGGATGATCACACCTTCCGATGTAATCAGAAGCATCTCCTGCTGTGCCTCTACGACCTTAAATCCTACGACATCTCCTGTCTTGGAGGTAATCTTATAATAACGGATTCCCTTGCCGCCGCGGTGCTGCAATGTAAACTCCGACAGATCCGTGCGTTTGCCCATGCCGCTCTCCGTCACAGCCAGAATCGCGTCTCCCTGGCTCTTCAGCTGCATACCGATCACTTCATCATCCGGATCCAGCGCAATTCCGCGAACTCCCATGGAGGTCCGTCCTGTCGGCCGCACATCCTCCTCGCTGAAGCGAATCATCTGTCCCTTGCGGGTCGCCAGGAATACTTCCTCATCGCCGTCCGCACGCTTCACCTCGATCAGCTCATCGTCTTCCTGCAATGTGATAGCGATCAGACCATTCATGCGGATATTCGTGAACTCCGACAACGGCGTCTTCTTGACCTGTCCGTTTCTCGTCGCCATCATCAGGCAGCCGTTATCATCGTCCAGCTCATGCGTCATAACAACCGCGCTGACCTTCTCATCTCCGCTCAGAGACAGCAGATTGACGATTGCCTGTCCCCGCGCTGTCCGGCCTGCTTCCTGAATCTCATAGGCTTTCAGCCGGTATACCTTACCCTTATTGGTAAAGAACTGAATATAATCATGGGTTGAGGCAACAAACAGATTGGTCACATAATCCTCTTCCCGTGTCTCCATTCCCTTGACGCCCTTGCCGCCGCGGTTCTGGCTGCGGTACATATCCAGTGTCGTCCTCTTGATATATCCCAGATTGGTCATCGTGATCACAACCTGCTCATTTTTGATCAGATCCTCCAGGTTGATCTCGCCTTCATCATATGTAATATACGTACGGCGCGCGTCGCCATACTTGGTCTTGGTGATCAGAAGCTCCTCCTTGATGACATTGTACAGAAGCTTCTCGCTGCCCAGAATCGCCATATACTCCGCGATCTTCTGCTCCAGCTCATTATATTCGCCTTCCAGACGGTCTCTCTCCAAACCGGTCAACGCACGCAGACGCATATCCACAATGGCCTGTGCCTGAACCTCCGTCAGGTCAAACCGGCTGACCAAACGCTCCTTGGCTTCGTTGACGGTCTTGGAGCTGCGGATGATGCTGACGATCTCGTCGATATGATCCAGCGCCACCAGCAATCCTTCCAGAATATGAGCCCGTGCCTGCGCCTTTTCCAGATCAAACTGGGTTCTGCGCGTCACAACTTCCTTCTGATGCTTCAGGTAATACTTCAATACCTGCTTCAGATTAAGTACCTTGGGCTCATTATTCACCAGCGCCAGCATGTTTACATTAAAGGCATCCTGCAGCTGGGAATTCTTATAGAGCTGATTCATGATCACCTTGGCGTTGGCATCTCTGCGCAGCTCGATTACGATACGCATACCTTCGCGGTCCGACTCGTCCCGCAGATCCGAGATTCCTTCGATTCGCTTCTCCTTGACCAGGTCCGCGATCTTTTCGATCAGACGCGCTTTATTTACCTGGAAGGGGATCTCCGTCACAACAATCCGCTGCCGGTTGCCGTGCATCGGCTCAACTTCCATGTTGGCCCGCACGATGATCTTGCCTCGGCCCGTACGGTACGCCTGCTCAATGCCGCTTGTACCGTAGATGGTCGCTCCTGTCGGGAAGTCCGGCCCCTTGACGATCTCCAACAGCTCCTCGATCTTGGTCTCCCGCTCCTCCAGCACATAGTTGTCGATCATCTTGATTACGCCGTCAATCACCTCTCCCATGTTGTGGGGCGGGATATTGGTCGCCATGCCGACAGCGATTCCGTTGGAGCCGTTCACCAGCAGATTGGGAAAGCGGCTGGGCAGAATCAGCGGTTCCTTTAAGGACTCATCAAAGTTAGGTCCGAAATCTACTGTATTCTTATTGATATCCGCCAGCATCTCCATGGCCACTTTGCTGAGCCTGGCTTCTGTATAACGCATGGCGGCCTGCTCGTCTCCGTCTACGGATCCGAAGTTGCCATGGCCGTCTACCAGCATGTAGCGCATATTGAAATCCTGTGCCATACGCGCCATCGCGTCGTAAATGGAGGTATCACCGTGAGGATGGTATTTACCCATGGTATCGCCGACAATACGCGCCGATTTACGATAGGGCTTATCCGGAGTCACACCCAGTTCGCCCATCGAATACAGAATGCGCCGCTGTACAGGCTTCAATCCATCACGTACATCCGGCAGTGCCCGCGCCACGATAACACTCATGGCATAGTCGATGTAGCAGTCCCGCATGGTCTTTTCCAGATCGATCATCTGAATCTGGTCGATTCCATCCGCGTTTTTGCTTACAACCGGCTGGTCGTTCTGATTTTTATCATCCATAATATATTATTCTCCTGTTGTTCTGATCAAGCGTCTATATTCTTGGCATAGCGCGCGTGCTGCTCGATAAACTCCTTACGCGGCTCTACCTTATCTCCCATCAGCATCGTAAAGATCTGATCCGCGGCCGAAGCGTCATCCATCTGCACCTTCAGCAGAATCCGGTTGGCCGGATCCATCGTCGTCTCCCACAGCTGGTCGGCGTCCATCTCTCCCAGACCTTTGTACCGCTGGACGATCACATCGTCTCCTCTGCCGACCTTATTCAGGATCTTGGCAAGCTGCGGGTCGCTGTAGGCATAATGCAGTTCCTTTTTCTTTTCCACGCGGAACAACGGCGGCTGCGCGATATAGACATGCCCCTGCTCGATCAGCTGCGGCATAAAGCGGAAAAAGAAGGTCAGCATCAAGGTCCGGATATGCGCTCCGTCCACATCGGCATCGGTCATGATGATAATCTTATCATACCGGAGCTTACTGATATCGAAGTCCTCATGAATTCCTGTACCAAACGCCGTGATCATCGCCTTGATCTCCGCATTGCCCAGGATTCGGTCCAGACGCGCCTTTTCTACATTCAGGATCTTGCCTCGAAGCGGCAGAATCGCCTGTGTCTGACGGGAACGCGCATTCTTGGCGCTGCCTCCTGCGGAGTTACCCTCTACAATATAGATCTCACAGTTCTTGGGATCCCTATCCGAACAGTCCGCCAGCTTACCCGGCAGGCTGTTGGACTCCAGCGCGTTTTTACGCCTGGTCGTCTCTCTGGCCTTTCTGGCAGCGTCTCTGGCACGAGCCGCCATCACGGATTTTTCCAGAATCAGCTTTGCTACCTTGGGGTTCTGCTCCAGGAAGAACGTCAATCCATCCGTCAGGATGGCAGCCACTGCGCCGCGCGCTTCCGCGTTGCCGAGCTTCTGCTTGGTCTGTCCCTCAAACTGCGGTTCGCCGATCTTAACACTGATTACCGCCGTCAGTCCTTCCCGCACATCCTCACCGGCCAGATTCTTATCGTTGTTCTTGAGAATACCGTTTTTACGCGCGTAATCATTGAGTACCTGCGTAAACGCCATACGGAATCCCACCAGATGCGTACCGCCTTCCGGCGTATTGACATTGTTCACGTAGGTGAACATATTTTCGTTGTAGCTGTCATTATGCTGGAACGCGATCTCAACATAAACACCGTTTTTGGTGCCTTCGGCATACATGATCTTATCATACAGCGGCTCTTTGTTCTGATTGGAATACGCTACAAACTCCCGGATTCCGCCCTCATAATGGAACTGCTCCTTCTGCTCCTGGCCGGGGCGCTTATCCTCCAGCTCAATCTTTAACCCCTTGGTCAGGAACGCGGTCTCCCGCATGCGGTTCTTCAGGATCTCATAATCAAAAACCACTTCATCAAAAATCTCATCATCCGGCAGAAAGTCTACCCGTGTTCCGGTAATCTCCGTCTTGCCGACAACCTTCAGCGGATACAGCGTATGTCCCCGTTCAAACTCTACCTCGTAGATCTTGCCGTTCTGATATACCGTAACCTTTACATGCTTGGACAGGGCATTCACAACGGACGCGCCTACACCATGCAGTCCTCCGGAGACCTTATATCCGCCGCCATCAAACTTACCGCCTGCGTGCAGGATCGTATACGCGACCTCTACGCTGCTGATTCCGGCCTGCGGATGAATCCCTGTCGGAATGCCTCGTCCGTTATCCTGCACCGTAATCGAATTATCTTCATTGATGCATACATAGATCTTGGTACAGTATCCTGCCAACGCTTCATCTACCGCATTGTCCACAATCTCATATACCAGATGATGCAGACCTCTGGAGGAGGTGCTGCCAATATACATACCCGGTCTGCGGCGTACCGCTTCCAGCCCTTCCAGAATCTGAATCTGCGAAGCGCCGTACTCGCCCGTTACCTTAAAATCCGCTTCCTCACTGCCGGGCTCATGAAAATTCTCAGTATCTACGTTAGGATCATCCTCATGATCCTCTGCCAGACCTTCTACTATGCTCCGGGCCGCCAGGTCCTCCTGATCCAGTTCAGGATCCTGCGCGCTGCCTTTTCGCTCTCTTTTTTTCATTCTGTCGTACTCCTTTTCTCTTCTATAGATGGGCCTGAACGACACATCCGTGCCTTAACCTTTAACCACTTAATTATAGCATAAAACAGTGGTAAAATCAAGGTTTTTTGCGGATTTCAGCCCCTTAAAAAGCCCATTGCCATTCTGATTCCGGCATGCTATAATAGGCCTGTAAACCGTTCCATTCACAAGGAGGATCTCTTAATGAAACGTTTCATAGCTTATATTATCTGTCTCCTGCTCTTTGCCCTTTCCGCCTGCAATTCCAATCCGTCAGGCGACTCTTCTGCCCCAGAATCCACTCCATCGGACAGCCTCGTTTCGGAGCCTTCGGTGCCGGACTCTGTCCCGGATTCTCTGCCTGAGGATTCTTCCGTTTCCGAATCCTCCGAGGACAGCATCCCCGCTCCGGTGATTCCGCCGTCTTCGGATGCTTTTACCTGGATCACCCAGCCGACCATACCGGTTGATATGATGCTTCCCATAAGAGACGCGGACCGTCCCGGATACTTCTCTCCCTCCTCTTCGATTTGTTTTATAGAAAAGGGATTGATGGGATTGATGGATCCATCCGGTCAGGTGCTTCTGCCCGCGGAATATGTCGATATCTGCTACAGCCGCTCTCAGGGAGGGCTGATCGCCCTGAAAGATGGCTCCACCGTTTACAAGCGTCTGAATAACCAGTATCAGGAGGTTTTCGACGTAGAATATGATCCCCGCCAGCTCACCGCCGAGGCAGTCTATCTGTGGGATGCGCAGAACCATGTGATTCTGGATACCTCCCATGCCAACGCCGTCTATGACGGAGACGAATTTGTCGTTGTCCGTGAATCTGCCGGCAGTACGCTCTATGCCGTCGGTAACGCGGATGGTCTGTCTACGGACTTTTCTTATACCGGATTCGGCCCTACCGGACTCATCGGACAGTTTTATCTGCAGGACGATATCGGTTGGCATCTGGTTTCTCCCTCCGGCGACGATCTTTTGATGGGATTTCGGATTCAGGCACGGCTGCAGCGGCAGTTCAGCTTAAACCGTGACAAATCCGCGTCCATCACTTATATCGAAGCCGCGCCGTATCCCTGTTCTGAAGGAATTTATACGCTGCAAAACGCAGAGAATAACCTCTGGGGCTTCTATGACGCCTCCGGAGAAGCCATAACGGACTGTATCTTTGAGGATGCCTGCCCCGTATCTCTGGGCCGTGCCTGGGTGCAGTGGAACGGCTTCTGGGGATTGATCGAGCTAAATCTCGGCGTCAGTGTCGGCTGATCCTCTATAATATAGATAGAAAAAGGGAGATTACAAATGTTAGAATTAAAAAATATAACTAAAGAGTACTCCACCGGCGGCGAACCGGTGGAGGCTCTGCGCGGTATCAGTCTGCAATTCCGCGACTCGGAATTTGTCTCCATCCTCGGTCCTTCCGGCTGCGGAAAAACCACGATGCTGAACATCATCGGCGGTCTGGATCAATATACGACCGGGGATCTGATCATCAACGGGCGTTCTACCAAGGACTTTCGGGATCGGGACTGGGACGGATACCGCAATCACTCTATTGGTTTCATTTTCCAAAGCTATAATCTGATTCCGCATCAGACTGTACTGCAAAATGTAGAACTGGCGCTGACGCTCTCCGGCGCCTCCAAATCCGGGCGCCGGGAGCGTGCCAAAAAAGCCCTGGAGCAGGTCGGTCTCGCGAACCAGCTGAAAAAGAGACCCAGTGAAATGTCCGGAGGTCAGATGCAGCGTGTCGCCATTGCCCGCGCCATCGTCAACAATCCTGATATCATCCTGGCCGATGAACCCACCGGAGCGCTGGACACTGAGACAAGCATTCAGGTCATGGAAATCCTGAAAGAGATCTCCAAAGACCGTCTGGTCATCATGGTCACACACAATCCGGAATTGGCGGAGCGGTATTCCACCCGGATTGTACGCGTACTGGACGGCAAAATCACCAGCGACTCCCGTCCGCTCTCCGAAGCGGAGCTGCGGACACAGCAGGCAGAGGATCAGAGAAAGAGCTCTGACACCGCTAAAAAGAAAAAGCCTTCCATGTCCTTTTCCACGGCTTTTCACTTATCCTTAAAAAACCTTTTTACCAAAAAGGGCCGTACTCTCCTGACATCCTTTGCCGGGAGCATCGGCATCATCGGCATCGCGCTGATTCTGGCTGTCTCCCAGGGTACAACTTCCTATATCAATGCGATCCAGGAGGACACGCTCTCCTCTTATCCCATCACGCTGGAAGCGCAGTCCATGGATCTCAGCACGCTCATGTCCGCATTTATCGGCGCCGCGCACTCCAATACCTCACACGAGAACGATGCCGTATATCAAAAGCCCATGGTGTACGACATGGTAAACGCGCTGAGTTCCTCCAACTCGACTGAGAACGACCTGAAATCTTTCAAAAAATATCTGGAAGAAACGCTCGTGGATTCTGATTCTTCTGTATTGCAGGGGGCGCTGAGCGGAGTACAGTATACCTATGACACAAACTTGCTGGTCTACACCAAGAACATTGACGGAGATATTATTCATTCCGATTCTCAGGATCTGATGCGTGATCTTCTTCTCGAATACTTTGGTATGGATCTGTCGTCCATGATGAATATGAGCGAGGAATACGGAATGTCCGCCATGTCTTCCATGTCTCCGGCAGCTTCCTCCATGACGCTCTGGCAGGAGATGCTCAGCGGCAATGACGGAGAACTGATCAACCCCTTACTCAAAAAACAATACGATGTGGTCTATGGCTCCTGGCCTACCGCTTATAATGAAATCGTCCTGGTACTGGATGAGAACAATGAGATCGACGATATGGCCCTCTATGCGCTTGGACTTATCTCCAAAGAAGATATGGATGCTGTCATGAAAGCCGCCGTCGATAAATCCGATATCACCGTTCCGGAAAAGCACTGGTCCTATGCGGAGCTGTGCGATATGGAATTCCGTGTGATTCTGAACTCCAACTGCTACACGCTGGATGAACACACCGGTCTGTACACCGACCTTCGGTCTACCAACGCCGGCCTGAGATATCTCTATGATAACGCGGTTCCTCTGAAAATCTCCGGCGTGATCCGTCCCAGCAAAGATGCTGTTTCCACGATGCTCTCCGGCTCCATAGGATATACAGGCGAACTGACACGGTATATTGTACGTCAGTCCTCCGAATCTCCAGCCCTTCTTGCTCAGCAGGAGACTCCCGGCACCGACATCTTCACCGGACTTCCCTTCCGCGAAGCGGCTTCGGATCTGTCCGATACCCAAAAAGAAGCGGATTTCCGCGCCTATATCGCGAACTTAAGCGAATCTGATGCCGCAAATGTGTATACACAGATTCTGTGTATTCCTTCTTCCTCCGCGGTCGACAGCTTCGTCTCTCAGACCTTAGGCTCCATGACCCGTGAGGATCTGGAATCCGCCATGCTGTCAGCCATGACAGCCGAGACCGGAATGAATTCAGACGAACTCATGTCCTATATGCGCTCCATGAGTGACGAGGATCTGACAGAGCTATTCACGCAAGCCCTTGAGGCCCAGTACAAAGCACAATACGCAGAACAGGTACGCACACAACTCTCTGCCATGACGGTTCCACAGCTTGCCGCTGCTCTCACCGCGGAGGCAGCGAACTATACCACCGAACAATGCGCTGCCTACTATGATGAGGTCATGAATTTCTCCGATTCCACTTATACGGATAATCTGCAGACTCTCGGCTATGTCGATCTTGACAGTCCTTCTTCGATCAATCTGTACGCCTCTTCCTTTGAAGACAAAGACACCTTAGAGGATATGATCGCCCAATATAACGAGACCGTGGATGATCTGTCCAAAATCGAATACACGGACTATGTCGGTCTGATGATGTCCTCCGTCACTTCGATCATCAACGCCATCACCTATGTCCTGATTGCTTTTGTCGCTGTCTCTCTGATCGTCTCTTCGATTATGATCGGAGTCATCACATTGATCTCCGTACAGGAACGCACCAAAGAAATCGGCATTCTGCGCGCCATCGGCGCTTCCAAGCGCAATGTGTCCAGCATGTTCAACGCCGAGACCGTAATCATCGGTTTCACTTCCGGCGCGCTCGGCGTCCTGGTGACCTATCTTCTGTGCTTACCAATCAACTGGATCCTGCAGCGCCTTACCGGAATTCACTCCCTCAGCGCCTACCTCCCCGTTCCCGCCGCTGTCGCTCTGATTCTGATCAGTATGGCTCTGACATTGATCTCCGGCATCATTCCTTCCCGGAGCGCCGCAAAAAAAGATCCCGTGGTCGCTCTGCGAAGCGAATAAAAAAAGACTCAGGAAACGTTTTTTCACGCTTTCCTGAGTCTTTTTGTTTACGCGATATATTCCGGATTCCAGATCACGGCCGTTTTCAACGGAGCGCCCTTGCTGTAGATCCGATTGACATAGGCGTCTACCGGATCGCTTACAAACTCCTGCTTGTCGATCAACTCTACAATCTGATCATAAGGACTCTTGACCAACTGCCGAATCGCCTCTTCCATGTGCGCCTGCCGGAAGTTGATCGAGCTGAAGATCAGATGATTCTGGAATCCAAACGGCATCGTATCAAAGTTCAGCGTCGGCCCCAACGAAAAGCTGTTATACAGTCCGTTGTTGCCCAAAGCGCCGCCTTCAAACGCCACCGCAGCCTCAACCGCTGAGCCGCTGCTGCCTACAAACGCTGTCGCGCGTCCTCCCAGCCGGTCGCAAATCGCCTTGGCTGTCTGTGCCGGCGTGTCATATATGTTGCGTACATACTCAGCTCCGGCCTGTTTCAAAGCGAACTGCACCTTCGGGCTCTCCTCCTCGCTGCGCGCCACAAACACGATCTTGGCCTCCGGATAGCGCTGCCGGATCAGATCCCCCAGGAACATGCCTGTCGTACCCAATCCGAAGATGACTACACGGTCAAATGTCTCCTTACGGGCAATCTGTCTGGCCTCTTCTTCACCACAGTGTTCCCTGGCCATCACCACACGGAAGTTATGTGCGGATCCCAGATCCTCCATTCGTTCCCTCTGAAAGATCATGCAGGCATACGGATCCGGAAACACCAGCTTCTTAGCATATTCCAGCGGAAGCTTGCCATTCTGAACGATACCGTCCGGAATCGGCAGAAGCATGTCCGGATTGTAATAATTGCAGTCCGAAAACAGGCCGTCCGCACCGTCGCATCCGTACTCAAAATAGCTTTCCTCTTCTGTATAGCGTGTAGGATCATAGCTGTTGCCGCCGCGAATCAGCACGATAGCAAAACGATCCTGTGACGGAACATACACTACGCCTTCATGCCCATTGATCAGGCGGTTCTGCCCTGCCGGGAACTTAGCTCCGAGCTTGCCTTCCCGTCCCATCTTCATCAAAGTATAATCTGTCCCGCAAAATCCTACAATAACGCTTTTGGCCAGAATCCCTTCCTTTTCCGGCTCTCCGCGCAGTCTTCTCCGCGGCGGGTTCTCAATCTCCATATCTCCACACGCGATTGGTCGCAGCGGATCGTTCTGCAGATACGTTGCCTTTACTCTCATACTCTTCCTCCCATGAATATAAAGCCAGCTCCGTCAAAGAATCTGACGGAGCTTATGGTTCATCGGCTTACTTGTTCTGAATGTACTCGTCAATCGCCTTCGCTGCGTTCTTGCCGGCGCCCATGGCCAAAATAACTGTGGCCGCGCCGGTCACCGCGTCGCCTCCGGCAAACACACCCGGACGGGATGTCTGTCCTGTTGTCTCATCCGCGACGATGCAGCCGTGCTTATTCGTATCCAGTCCCTTGGTCGTGGACTTGATCAGCGGATTCGGAGATGTTCCGATCGACATAATCATACAGTCAATATCCAATACAAACTCGGAGTCCGGCTTCTCTATCGGACGACGGCGTCCGGACGCATCCGGCTCTCCCAGCTCCATCTCTACACACTTGATCCCCTTGACAAAGCCCTTTTCATCGCCCAGGACCTCTACCGGATTACACAGTGTCTTGAAGATGATTCCTTCTTCCTCTGCATGCTCTACTTCTTCTTTACGGGCCGGCAGCTCCTCCATGCCGCGCCGGTATACAATGTATACCTTCTCAGCACCCAGACGCAGCGCGCTTCTGGCCGCATCCATCGCTACATTGCCGCCGCCTACGACCGCCACCTGACGGTTCTTTTTGATCGGCGTATCGGAACCTTCCTTGTATGCCTTCATCAGATTGACTCTCGTCAGGAACTCGTTGGCCGAGTATACACCATTCAGCGCCTCGCCCGGGATTCCCATAAAGCGCGGCAGTCCCGCTCCGGATCCGATAAATACCGCTTCGTATCCCATTTCATCCATCAGCTCATCGATGGTCAGCACCTTACCGATTACGCTGTTGCACTCTACATCCACGCCCAGCGCCTTCAGGCTGTCCACTTCCTTCTGCACAATGCTCTTGGGCAGACGGAACTCAGGAATACCATAGACCAGCACGCCTCCTGCCAGATGGAGCGCCTCATAGATCGTTACCGCATATCCCTTTTTCGCCAGATCTCCGGCACATGTCAAGCCTGCCGGGCCTGCTCCGATCACCGCGACCTTATGGCCATTCGGTTCCGGTCTGACCGGCGCTTCTGTCGCGTTGGCATTGTGCCAGTCTGCCACAAAACGCTCCAGACGGCCGATTCCAACAGGATCGCCCTTGATACCGCGCACACACTTGCTCTCACACTGGCTCTCCTGCGGGCATACACGTCCGCATACCGCCGGAAGCGAGCTGGACTTGGAGATTACCTGATAGGCTCCCTCAAAGTCTTCTTCTTTGATCTTACTGATAAAGTGCGGAATCTCAATCGATACCGGGCACCCCTTGACACAGGGCATATTTTTACAATTCAGGCACCGCTGCGCCTCATCCAAGGCGATCTCTTTGGTATATCCCAGCGCTACCTCCAGGAAATTCTTATTCCGAACATTCGGATCCTGTGAAGGCATCGCGTTCTTCTGCAAAGACATATTCGGCATGATTACTCTACCTCCTTCTTGAACAGGTTGCAGGTCTCTTCATAGGCATGTCTCTCAAACTCTTTATACATACCGCCGCGGGCCATCGCCTCATCAAAATCCACTTCATGGCCGTCAAAATCCGGTCCGTCTACACAGGCGAACTTGGTCTTACCGCCTACAGTCAGACGGCAGCCGCCGCACATTCCCGTTCCATCGATCATGATCGGGTTCATGCTGACAATCGTCTTGATGCCATACTCCTTGGTAAGCTTACATACAAACTTCATCATGATCAGCGGACCGATCGCGATGACTTCATCATACTGCTCTCCGCTCTCAATCAGCTGCTGCAGCGCATTGGTAACAAGGCCCTTTTCTCCATAAGAACCGTCATCCGTCATCATCACCAGCTTGGAGCTGGCTGCCTTGAACTGATCCTCCAGGATCACAAGGTCCTTATTGCGGAATCCCACAATGGCATGAACTTCCGTTCCCTGATTGTGCAGCTTCTTGGCTATGGGATACGCAATCGCGCAGCCGACGCCGCCGCCGATCACGGCGACCTTCTTGAGGCCCTCCGTATGAGAGGCGACTCCCAACGGGCCTACAAAATCATGAATATATTCTCCTTCATTCAGATGGTTGAGCTTTGCGGTTGTCGCGCCCACAATCTGAAAAATGATCGTAATCGTTCCCTTTTCCCGATCAAAATCCGCTACTGTCAACGGAATCCGTTCTCCATCGGCATCTACACGCAGAATGATAAACTGTCCCGGCTCCGCCTTTTTGGCGATCAGAGGCGCTTCCACTTCCATCAGCGTGACCGTAGGATTCAGATTCTCTTTTCTAACAATCTTATACATGCGCTATCACTCCTATATATTGGTC
>CAVGBV010000028.1:20230-25067 GCA_963627615.1 Alloprevotella sp. | reverse complement strand
ACAGGGCGGTATCGTGCGAGTAAATCCCGCGCCCATACTTGCGCTGCAAGAGGTAGAAATCGTCCTCCCACGCGCTGCTCCGCACATACAGGCCACGCCCGAAGCGGTACATCTCGCCGCTCTTGACAAACTCCTGTAAAACGCTGCGGTGCAGTCCGGCTTCCGTCACCTGCGCTGCGGTGATCGTGCCGTCCTCTGACGCTTCCAGCAGTTCTTCGATTTTCTCCTTGACGTTCATGCTTCTCACCTCACTTTGACAATCACACATTATATTATAGAGAAATAATGTGCGATTGTCAACTGCGAAACGACGAACACACATTAAATTGCTTGAAAATAATGTGTGAAAGTCAGAGAAACTACAAGGCTTTGTTCTGTTCCTGCCCACGATTGGGGGACAGGATGCCGAACTTGACCGTATTATCTCCCGACTGTATGGGGACAACGTGATTGGCAAGCTGTCAGCCGTGCCGTTTCTCATAATGTCTGGCGGCCCAGAGAATGATCTGATAGAGGAGAACGGCCAGAATGCACAGGATTACAATGCTGAGGATGACCCAGTTCATCTTGAAGATCTGACTGCCATAGATGATCAGATATCCGAGGCCGGCTTTGGCAGAGAGGAATTCACCGATGATCACGCCAATCAGACACAGGCCGATATTGACCTTGAGGACATTCATCAAGACCGGAATGTTGGCAGGCAGAAGAATCTTGGTCAGAATCTGATATTTGTTGCCGCCGAAGGAGCGAATCAGTGTCAGTTTGTCGGGATCCACCGAGAGGAATCCATTCAGCATGCTGAGAATCGTAGATACGATGGTTAAGGAGATAGAAGTGATCAGGATGGAGCGGGTAGTGTTGCCGAACCAGACGATCAGGATGGGCGCCAACGCGGACTTGGGCAGACTGTTCAGAGCAATCCAGTACGGCTCACTGATATCCCGTACCAGAGGACACCACCACAGGATGACGGCAATGGCGATACCCAATAGCGTACTGATGATAAAGCTCAGCAGAGTCTCATACAGTGTGATGCCGGTATGAATAAAGATGGAGCCGTCCGATATCATGGAAAAAAGTGTGGCAATCAGAGCGCTGGGTGAGGAGAATATAAAGGTATCCAGCCAGCGCAGGCGGGCCGAGACCTCCCAGAGGAGGAGAAAGAGAACCAGGAGGGAGATACGGCCCCATAGGACGCGTTTTTCACGGGAATGCAGGGCTTTCAGATATTGTTCACGGGGTGTCATAGGGGACTCCTTTCTGCTCAGTCAGGGCATGCCAGATCTGACGGAAATAGACGGAGAAAGCAGGGTGGTTGCGCACGGACAGCGGAGAGCGGTCCGCCCCAAAGTCGGTGCGGATGTCGTACAGAATCCGTCCCGGCCGTGCGGAGAGGACGAGAACGCGGTCGCCCAGACTGATGGCTTCCGAGATATCGTGGGTGACCAGAACGGCGGTTTTGCCGGTATCCCGCAGGATTCTCCAGATGTCGTCCGCGACGGTGAGACGCGTCTGATAATCCAGAGCGGAGAAGGGCTCATCCAACAGAAGAAGCTCCGGCTGCAGTGCCAGAGTGCGTACAAGGGCGGCCCGTTGGCGCATGCCGCCGGAGAGCTGGGAGGGCCTGTGGTCGATGAACTCTTCCAGACCATACTGAACCAGCATCTGACGAACATTTTCCCGGCTGGCCGGTGTCAGATCGCCGCGGATCTCCAGCCCCAGACAGGCATTGGACAGAATGTTGCGCCATTCCAGCAGATGGTCGCGCTGGAACATATACCCGACGGGATGAGGAACATCCGTAAAGAAATGAATATCGCCCCGTTCCGGCTTTTCTAATCCCGCGATCAGCGACAGCAGAGTGGATTTGCCGCAGCCGGAGGGACCGACGATGCTGACGAATTCTCCTCGTTCCACAGAGAAACAAAGGTCAGCCAAGGCGGGAGTATTTGCCTTGGGCGTGTGGTAGGTATAGCACAGATCGTGAACAGAGAGCAGGGTAGCCACGGCAGTGCCTCCTTGGGCTTTCAGATAGTATAGGATATTATTGGGCTCTAAAAAGTGTGCATAAAAAGACTGGACGCCATAGGGATCCGGTGGTATACTGAAGAAAAAAAGTGGAGGGTCATGAGATGGAGAGGTCAAAGGTATATTTTACAGATTTTCGTTGTTCCGTAGGTACAAGCCAGCTGGATAAGCTGCAGAGACTCTGTCTTGCCGCAGGCATCCGGGAGATCGACATGGACGGTAAGTTTGTAGCGATCAAGATGCACTTCGGAGAGCTGGGCAATCTTGCGTTTTTGCGGCCCAATTACGCGAAAGCAGTAGCGGATCTATGTAAAAAGCAGGGAGGAATGCCGTTTCTGACGGACTGCAATACGCTGTATCCGGGCAGCCGTAAAAACGCGCTGGAGCATCTGGATTGCGCGAATCTCAATGGATTCAATACGATTACGACGGGATGTCAGATCATCATCGGCGATGGACTGCGCGGTACGGATGAAGTGGAAGTGCCGGTAGTAAACGGTGAGTATTGCAAAACGGCCAAGATTGGCCGGGCGATCATGGATGCCGATGTTTTTATCAGCCTGACGCATTTTAAGGGCCATGAAGCCACTGGCTTCGGCGGCGCGATCAAGAATATAGGTATGGGCTGCGGCAGCCGGGCCGGTAAGATGGAGCAGCATACAAGCGGAAAGCCGGCGATTCAGGAAGAGCTGTGCCGTGGATGCCGCCGCTGCGCCAAGGAGTGCGGAAGCGATGCCATCAGTTATCCAAACGGTAAGGCTGTGATCGATTACGATCAATGTAAGGGGTGCGGCCGCTGTATCGGAGCCTGTAGTTTCGATGCGGTTTATAATCCCAATGACAGCGCCAATGAGCTGCTGGACCGCAAGATGGCGGAATATGCGCAGGCGGTCTGCTATGGAAGACCGTGCTTCCACATCGCGCTGGTACAGGATATCAGCCCCAACTGTGACTGTCATGGAGAGAATGATGCGCCGATTCTGCCGGATATCGGAATGTTTGCCAGCTTTGATCCGATTGCGCTGGATCAGGCCTGCGCGGATGCCTGCCTGCGGGCGACTCCGATAGAAAACAGCCAGCTGGGCGAGCATCTGGCACAACCGGGTTGGCACTGCCATCATGACCACTTTAAGGATTCCAATCCGAACATAGAATGGAAAGCGACACTGGAACAGGGCGAGAAGATCGGCCTGGGCACAAGAGCGTATGAGTTGAAGCGGATTTAACCGCTGAAATGAGGAAATATACAGATGACGAGAAACATTGATATGACACAGGGACCGATCATGCGGAGAATCGTACTCTTCGCGTTGCCGATCTGTTTAGGCAATGTCCTGCAGCAGCTCTACAATACCATAGATCTGCTGGTGATCGGAAACTTTGCGTCCACACAGTCTCTGGCGGCCGTGGGAACGAGCGGGCAGCCGGTCGAGCTGTTCCTGTGTATCTTTATGGGACTGGGGACGGGAGTCTCAATCCTTACAGCGCAGTATACAGGGAGCGGAGATGTAAAGAATATGCGAAATACCGTAGCGACGGCCATTTCCTTTTTGTATATGTGCGCGATACCCTTGTCGATACTGGGCTTTTTCATCAGTCCGTTGATTCTGAAGCTGATGAATGTGCCGGAGGATGTGTGGGATTACTGTGTGTCCTACCTGAATATCATATTCATGGCCACATTGGGCAACATGGGTTATAATATGAATGCGGGTATTCTGCGTGGACTTGGAGACAGTAAATCTTCGCTGATCTTTTTGTTCATCTCCTGTATGGTCAATATTGTACTTGATCTGGTGTTTGTTGCGTTGCTGCAGATGGATGTGGCGGGGGCGGCGTTAGCAACAGGAATCGCCATGTTCTGCTCCTGGCTGTGCAGTATATTTTATATTAAGAAACGGTATCCAGAACTGGAGTTTTCCCTGCTGCCCCGGAGGGTGGATAAGGCGACGCTGGGCCGGATCGTTAAGATCGGACTTCCGCTGGGACTGAACAACTCGATCTATTCCATCGGACACATTCTGATGCAGACACTGATCAACGCGCAGGGAGCGGTCTTTATCGCGGCATGCTCGGTAGGAGGACGTCTGACGGGAATCGCCAGCGTGGCAATCAACTCCTTCTCCTCAGCTGCGACGACATTCGCGGGACAGAATATCGGTGCGGGAAAATACAAAAGGCTTCGCAAGGGCGCGCGTTGTATCCCCTTTTATTCCGGTGTTTTTACGGCGGCGGCAGGTCTTCTGATGACATTGTGCTGTCAGCCGCTGCTGCGCCTCTTCACGCAGAATCCGGACGTACTGGAGATGGCGGTGCAGTATATCATTATCAATATGCCGTTCTCCTGGGTGTTTGCGGTGTTCAGTGCCATGCTCAGCTTTGTGAACGGAATCGGAGAAGTAAGGTACCCCACCATAGTGAACGTCATGATGCTGTGGGTGGTGCGTATCCCGGTAGCGTATCTGATCGCGGGCTGTGTGGGCGGAATCAGCATCGTGGCAAGCTTCCCGATCAGCTATACCTGCGGAATGCTGGGAATGATGGCGTTTTTCCTGACGAAGAAGTGGAGAACGATCCGCAGTCAGGAGGATGCGGGTCCCAGTACGACATAAATAGAAAAATAACAGGAGGATGCGGCAAAGTACCGCATCCTCTTTTCGCTTTGACAATAAAGGCATAAGAATATGTTGACATTATCAAAAATGAGAATATAATATAAAAAGAGAATGATGTAAGGAGGGAGGATATAGGAATGGAATTGGTGGAAGTGCTCATGAATCCGGTTCGGCAGCGGATCTTTCAATAT
>CAVGBV010000028.1:9393-20220 GCA_963627615.1 Alloprevotella sp. | reverse complement strand
ATGAGACAGGCACAGTAAAAGAAATCAAGAAGGCCCTGCCTGATATTCCCAGCGCAAGTCTGTACCGTCATGTGAAAATACTGTCTGACAATGGGGTGCTTGTCGTTGCGGGTGAGAACCGAATCCGCGGGACTGTCGAAAGCGTATACAAGCTCAACAGGAGCGCATTGGTATTGGATGATACGGACGGCAGCAAAATCCAGATGATACTGATGGGAATCAGCGCGGCATTCGCAAGGTATTTCGCACAGGAGCAGCCGGATCCGCACAGGGATATGCTGACAGTCAGCGGATGTACCTTAACCCTTACAGATCAGGAGTTTTCGGATTTTCTTGCGGAGATTGGCGGGGTCATGACCAAATATATGCAGAGAACAGCGGAGGACGGCCGGAAGGTGAGGCAGGTCGCTTTGATCTCATCTCCTGTGCAGCCCTGATTAAGAATCTAAAAAAGGAGCAAGAGAAAAATGTTGAGAATCGAACATTTAACCAAGATCTACAGCGGAAAAAAGGCAGTGGATGATCTGTCCCTTTACATTCAGCCTGGAGAGATCTACGGATTTATCGGCCATAACGGAGCCGGTAAGACGACGACATTGAAGTCCTGCTGCGGCATTTTACAGTATGACAGCGGGGAAATCCTGGTGGACGGCGTATCCATGAAGGAACATCCTGTGGAATGTAAAAGGAAGATCGCATATATTCCGGACAATCCGGATCTGTATGAATTTATGACAGGCATTCAATATTTGAATTTTGTGGCGGATATTTTCGGGATCAGTGCCGTGGAAAGGGAGAAACGAATCCGCGGTTATGGAGACGCCTTTGAACTGACCGGGGATCTGGCACAGCCGATCTCGGCGTATTCGCATGGAATGAAGCAGAAGTTGGCGATCATTGCCGCGCTGGTCCATCAGCCGAAGCTGATCATCATGGATGAACCATTTGTAGGACTGGATCCCAAGGCTTCGCATCTGCTGAAAACCATTATGCGGGAGATATGCGATAGCGGCAGCGCGATTTTCTTTTCGACGCATGTCCTGGAAGTGGCAGAAAAGCTCTGCGACAAAATCGCCATCATTAAAGCCGGAAAGTTGATCCGATCCGGGACCATGGAAGAGGTTAAGGGAGACACTTCTCTGGAAAATGTGTTTCTGGAGCTGGAGGGAGAGCAATGATGCGGGCGTTGTTCAGAAAACAGATGATGGAAGTTTTCTCGTGGCTTTACCAGGATAAAAAGTCCGGGAAAATCCGCACGTCCGGGGGGATCGTGGGATATGTACTGCTGTATCTGCTGATCTTTGGCGCCCTTGGGGTTATGTTTGGTGCGGTGGCTGTCTTGCTCTGTGAGCCGTTTTTGGCTGCCGGTATGGGCTGGCTCTACTGGTGCCTGATGGGGATGATCGCGATATTTCTCGGCGTCTTCGGCAGTGTCTTCAACACATATAGCTCGCTGTATCAGGCTAAGGACAATGATCTGCTGCTGTCCATGCCGATTCCGGTATCACACATTCTGTTGGTGCGGTTGTCCGGCGTATACGCGATGGGATTGATGTATGAATTGACGGTCATGATCCCGACAGTCATCATATGGTTGGTATTTGCGCCGTTTTCGCTGTTAGGGACTTTGCAGACGCTGTTGATCCCGGTTGTATTGTCCTTCTTCATTTTGGTGCTGTCCGCGGTCCTCGGATGGGTCGTGGCCGCGGTGGCCGCCAGGATTCGAAGTAAGAACATCATCGTCGTGTGTCTGTCTCTTGTATTTATCGCCGCTTATTATTACATTTACGGTAGGGCGTACGCAATACTACAGACCATTCTCCAAAACGCGGCCGCGGTGGGAGAGAAGCTGAAAAACATAGTATATCCGCTGTATCATATGGGCTTGGCGGCGCAGGGAAATCTCTTGTCCATGCTGATATTTACAGCGATCAATGCGCTGCTGACCGCTCTTACTTATATCGTGCTGTCCAGGAGCTTCCTGCGGTTGGCGACGGCCAATCGGGGCGGAGCTAAAAATACCTATAAAGAACAGAAGGCGAAGGCGGGTTCTGTCGGCTGGGCGTTATTGCGTAAAGAATTCAAACGCTTTACAGGCAGCGCCAATTATATGTTGAACTGCGGGCTCGGAGTCATCCTGATGCCTGTGGCAGCGATCATGCTCCTATGGAAAACGGACTCGATTCGCCCGGTCCTTCAGATACTCCCGGCAGAGTTGCTGCCGCTAATGGCGATTGGGGGAATCTGTCTTATAGTAGCGATGAACGACATGACAGCACCGTCCATTTCGTTGGAAGGGAAAAACCTGTGGATTCTGCAGTCCAGCCCGATATCCGCCAGACAAATATTGATGGCGAAGCTGCAGATGCACTGGATCCTGACAGGGATTCCGGCGGTTCCATTGATTGCGGCGGCGCAGTGGCTCCTACAGCCGGATCTGATAACGGCGCTGTTGATTCCGATGGCCGTGTGCCTGTTTATTTTATGGATGGCCGCCATGGGATTGGCGCTCAATCTGAAGATGCCGAATCTGCATTGGAGCAATGAGATTATACCGATTAAGCAGAGCGCTCCGGTTATGATTGCCCTGTTGGGCGGTTGGGTGTCCATTCTGCTGTTGGCCGGATTGTACGCACTGCTGTATCAATGGATCAGTGCGTTAGGCTATATGCTGTGCCTGTGTGTTCTTCTGGCGATCGGCTGCATCCTGCTGATGCGTTGGCTGATGACACGGGGCGCGCGGATTTTTGAGACTCTGCAGTAATGGAACCACTTGAGGCTCTGATGCATACAGTAATCCTGTAATGATTCCGGGAGGAATACGATGAAGAAGATAGTAGCGGGATTTACGTTGGTATGCATAGTGGCGGTGATGCTCTGTGCCTGTGTTCAGGAACAGAAGCCGCGAACACAGAAGCTGGTGCTCAATGAAGTGGTACATTCGGTGTTTTACGCGCCGCAGTATGTGGCGATGGAGCTGGGATTTTTCCAGGAGGAAGGAATCGATCTGCAGGTCGATGTGGGATACGGCGCGGATAAGTCGATGACAGCGGTCTTGTCTCATAATGCGGATATCGCGTTGTGCGGGACGGAGGCGGCGGTCTATGTCCACGCGGAGGGACGGGAGGATGTACCGGTCGTATTCGCGCAGCTGACACAGCGTGCGGGTAATTTCCTGATTGGGCGCGAAGCGGATCCGGACTTTCAGTGGGCGGATCTCAAGGGAAAGACCATCATAGGGGGCCGAAAAGGCGGAATGCCGGAGATGGTACTGGAGTATGTGCTTAAGAAAAACGGATTGGATCCGGAGAGAGATCTGGAGATTATCACCAATCTGGATCTTTCGGCAACCGCCGGGGCTTTTGTAGCGGGAACCGGGGAATATACGACAGAATTTGAACCGGGCGCGACGACTCTGGAAAGCGATGGAAATGGATATGTAGTGGCGTCCCTGGGTGTAGATTCCGGATATGTACCGTATACGGCGTATATGACTACCGAATCTGTTCTGGCGGATAAGGCGGAGCTGATTCAGGGATTTACCAACGCGATCTATCGGGGACAGCAGTGGGTAGCGCAGCATAGCGCGCAGGAGATCGCGGAGGTGATCCATCCGCAGTTTGCGGAGACGCAGATGGAAGCGCTGACACAGATCATTGAGCGCTACCAGGCGCAGGATACCTGGAAAACCGATCCGATCTTTACAGAGGAAGCATTGCGGCTGATCGAAGAGATTCTACGGGAGGCAGGACAGTATTCCGGCACGTTGGAGTACAGCGTGATTGCGAATACGGAGATTGCGCAAAAGGCCATGAAATAAAAACATCCGGGCGGGACGCCGTTATTGGCGTATCCCGTCCGGATATTTTGTTATTTTACAAGGCTTCCGTTGGGGGCGATGGTGATAACCCGATATGGAATCTGTTTTCCGCTGTTCTTAAGGGCTGTCAGGGCTGCCCGTTCCAGACCGCCGCAGCAGGGGACGGTCATACGGGTGATCCAGAGCTCACGGATATCGTTATGAGCCAGGATCGCGGTAAGCTTTTCGGTGTAGTCTACATCGTCCAGCTTAGGACAGCCGATCAGAGTTACATGGTCACGGATGAAGTCGTGATGGAAGTTGCCGTAGGCGTAAGCGGTGCAATCCGCGGCGACCAGCAGCCGGGCTCCATTATAATAAGGAGCCGTGATCGGAACCAGTTGGATCTGTACCGGCCACTGGATGAGCTCACTCTCGGCAGAAGGATCTGTCGAGGAAGCGGTATGGGAGAGGACTTGAGCACGGGAACCGGGACATCCGCCGGAATGAGCGGAGGCGGCCCTGTGCGCCTTGTGTGCCTGGACAGCTTCTTCATTATAGGCGACAGCCTCACGTTCTACAAAAGAGATTGCGTCTACCGGACAGGCGGGCAGACAGTCGCCCAGTCCGTCGCAGTAATCGTCACGAAGCAAAACGGCCTTGCCGCCGATCATGCCGATGGCTCCCTCATGACAGGCCGCGGCACAGGCGCCGCAGCCGTTGCATTTGTTTGTATCGATATGAATGATTTTACGAATCATTGCCATTCCTCCTGAGTGAATATTGATTTACGAAAAGAGTGTAACATATCTCCGGAGAAAGGTATGTTGTTATTGCAACAGAAAATATTTTTATTATCAATGAAGTCCTGTGAGCTTTAACAGACGGCAGTCATGAACTCCGACCGTCATCGCAACCCGGTCCCGTACGGTTCCAAGATCGCTGTGCTCCCACAGATCCCGCACCTGTACAGGACCGGTAAGGTTCAAGGCGTCTAGAGAGCATTCCATAAGACGCGGACGTGTGCCGGTATTGAAGAGCGCCAGATAGGTACTGCCATCCTGACCATAGCTGGTCCAGAAAATGGAACCGTCACCGCGGGAGAGCTCATGTGCGCCATAGGACTCGCTGAGGAGAGACAGAACCTCCGAATTGGTCAGCAGGGAGAGCGTCCAGGGGTCGTTGTCCCGCAACTCGCCGCCCATCATCAGAGGAGAACGGAAGATGCAGAAGAGGCTCATCATGGTACGCTGTTCCTCATGAGAGAGGAGTGTCCAGCGGTCACCCTTGCCGTGTTCGATGGAACGGATGCCGATATGGCCCAGGGGCAGCATATCGCAATCCGGCCAGGAACCGGGCGCGACATGCTCCTGCCATAGACGGCAGCGGTCAAAGAGCTCGCTGAGCTGTGCCCAATTGTCCCAGAGATCTCCGGTCATACGCCACATATTGGCATGGCACTTCAGGTGTTCGGCCTGCTCGATCAGAGCCGGACCGGGAGAGAGGCTGAGAACCATCGGACGGCCGCAGTGATCAATGGCACGCCGGATCAGTTCGATCTCTTCTTTGCCCGCGTAAGGATTGCGGGGATGTCCATACGTGGAGCAGATATCGTCCACTTTGACGTAATCCACACCCCAGGAGGCATAGAGTTCAAAGAGAGAATCATAATACGCCTGGGCGCCGCAGGCGTGCGGATCGACTCCGTACATATCCGTATTCCAGGAACAGATAGAAAAAGGATGAGCGATATCCCGGGCGGTAAGGGGCTGTCCATCCGGCGTATGGGCAAGGATGGGTGTAGCCGCGTGAACGGCCTGCCGCGGGATCCCGCGCATGATGTGGATGCCGAATTTGAGCCCCAGATCATGGATAAAATCGGCCAGAGGACGGAAGCCCTTTCCGCCTGCGGCAGATGGGAAACGGTTAACAGCCGGCATCAGCCGGGAATAGGCGTCCATTTCCAGAGGAACAAAGGGCCGATAGGCGGAATTGACGGCGCCGGGCTCATACCATTGAATATCGCATACGATATACTCCCAGCCATAGGATTTCATATGCGCAGCCATGTATTCGGCATTGCCGCGCAGTTCGGCTTCGGTGACAGCCGCTCCGTAACAGTCCCAGCTGTTCCATCCCATGGGAGGAGTCAGTGCAGCAAGATTTTTGTCCATGATCGTTACCCCCGCAGTAAAGTATAGTTTTTGGTCATCAGAGCCGCAAGCAGCTCATCATCATTTGTGATAGGCATATCCGTCAGGATCCCGCCGTTACAGGGGTCCTGGGGACGGTGATAATCAGAACCGGAAGTCATGGGCAGATGGGTATAGCCAGCCCAGGTGACGGTCAGAAAATTATGGGAATCATGGCGCGCGTTGCCGTTATAGGCTTCCACGCCGTCCAGATATTGCTCTTTGACCATTGTCATATGATATCGGAAAGGATGCGCCTGATAGATTAAAAGGCCGTTTTGATGCGCCAACGCACTGAAGTCCGGAAGTGTCATTGCCATCAGATCTCCGTTATGGAGCAGAAAATCATCGGTGGCGCCGTAAACCAGATAGTCATTCTCACAGCCGTCCAACCGCAGCTCAAAACCAAGCAGAATAGAAAAATCCGCATCCGCGTAATCCAGAATTTTTTTACGGGCGGTCACATACCATTGAATCTGCTCCTCCCAGGAAGCGCCGGCCATGTGCTGAAACGTAGCGCGGTTCATATGGTTGGTAACCACGATGGTACGGTATCCGGCCGCTTTATAGTCACGGACGGCTTCCTCCGGTGTGACACGGGCGCAGACACTGATGTCTCCGGTGTGCATATGTAGTTCTGTTTTGTAAGGCATAGTGTTCCTCCTATAGAGTCTGATATAAAAAACTACGTCCATTCGTACCGCATTGCACAACAGAACCGGCGCTGCGAAGAGCGCTGAGCGCGTAAGACGCGGCGCGCGGGGAAAAATGTGTGGCATGCAGAAAATCTTTTGCGGTAAAAGGATGCGGCAAAGGTGGGAGCAGCCGGACGAGGTCCTGCGGCGTCCGGACAAGGGCAGAAGGGCCAATCTGCGTCGGAATCCGGTCGATTCGGTGCGCGCCCCGCTTTTTATCACGGCTCCATCCATCCAGAATCCGATATTCCTTGACATCCAGCAGTACGGGCCAGAAGGAAAGCCGGGGATGGCACAGATACGAAGAGATCCGATAGAGCTCCGGCAGGATCATGTAGAGCTGTCCGGTCTTGGGGGACTTATGCCCTGAAGAGACCTCGCCGGTTTCGGGATCACTCCAATAGACCCATTTATGCCATGGGATCGGATAGATTACCGTTACGGGCATCTCCTGTAAAAAAGCGTCCAGCTTCTTGCGGAGGTTTCCAAAGTTCGCGGTCTGAATCTCCAGAACCTCCGGAGGGTCCCGGTGATAAATATCCGCAATAAAAGAGCCGATCGGAATCTCGTGCTGTTCCGAATCCGGCTCCAGGTAGAATTTCAATACCGAATGAACCGTCCGTTCCTTCTGCATGCCGATGCCATACAGATTCTTACGCGCTTCTTCGGAGAGCTTCAGAGCCTCCTCAAGACGGTAGGCACGCTGGCCTTCTGTCAGCTCTTCAAAAGGCATCATGGAGTGGGTTCCTCATTGTGCAGGATTTTGATATAGATTTTGCAGTACATGATCAGAGAGAACAGCAGCGCGGCAAAAGGAATCCATACCAGAAGCAGGATGGCCCAGTAGGGCAGAGCTGTTTCTCCCAGAACCAGGATGATGATTGCGATATAATAGATGGTTGTGGAGACCTTGCCCCACCAGAAGGCGCCGAAGGGCTTACCGGTGCGCTTCAGGACCCAGATTCCGGCAACGGACATGAACAGCTCTTTCAAGACCAGAAGGACCAGAAGGGGAATCACAGTCGGAATCTTGACGCACAGGCAAAAAGCGACCACGCCCTGCGTCAGCTTGTCCGCGACGGGATCCAACACCTTGCCCAGATTGGTAATCATATTGAAATGTCTTGCGATATAACCGTCCAGCGTATCGGTTAAGCCGGAAAGCGCGAGGACGACGGCGGCCAGAACGATCTCTTCACGGAAAAACAGCACAACAAAAACAGGAATCAAAAGAATCCGGACCAGAGACAAAAGGTTGGGAATGGTAAAGATTCTGTCCATAGAGCGCCTCCACGAAAGTATTTACAGGCTTATAGTATCACAATTTTTGGATGATTTCAATCAGAAAATCGGGAAAATCTTGAATCTAAGGGGAAAGTATGATAAAATCGTATCAAATACCAGGAGGAGGCCGGAATCATGTTGACGATTACATTAAGCGCCGCGGGCTATGAGGCCGTTTTTGCGCCAGCCAATGGCGGAGCTTGTATTTCATTGAAAAAAGGGGATTGGGAAGTATTTCATCATTGGGATAAGGAGGAAGAGGTAGAACAGCATCCTACATCTTACGGATTGCCCTGCCTGTTTCCGCCCAATCGGATTGACGGCGGAACCTTTACCTATGAGGGCGTGACAAGTGCGCTGCCGATTCGTGAAGCGGACCGCAACGTATCGCTGCATGGGTTCCTGCATACCCGTCCGTGGCAGGTAGAGTGCTATCAGGAGGATGAGGACACGGCAGAGATCCATATGGTCTATGAAGGCGGACCGGATACGGATTTTTATCAGGAATATCCATATGAATTTGAAGCAGAGCTGATCTACCGGCTGGACGCGGAGGGATTGCATCAGGAATTCCATCTGACCAATTACAGTGAGAATTCTATGCCCTATGGTCTGGGATGGCATACCGCTTTTGCGGCGGAGCCGGATACGCGGCTGCGTGTCTCTATCGGTAAGAGGGTTCCGCTGAATGAGCGTGCGCTTCCGGCGGGGGATCCGATTCCGCTCTCCGAGGAGGAGCAGAAGTTCCGGGCCGAGGAGGGACAGTCCCATGTGTACGCGGTCATGGATGATCACTTTACCGCGGAACCGATTCAGGTGGACGGAGCGCCGTTCCACGGTGCGGTAATCCTGCGCGGAGCACATACGGTATATTATCGTGTGGATGCGTTCTATAAGCACTGGATGATCTGGAACTGCTTCCAGGAAGGCAGCTTTATCTGCGTGGAGCCGCAAAACTGGAGAGTCAACGCTCCGAACCTTGCGATTCCGGCGGAGGAGTCCGGCCTGGATGTGTTAAAGCCGCAGGAGACGATCACCGTATCCTCGGATGTATATGTGAAATGACCATGGAAGAGAAACTGAAGATTCAATATGGGGACTATGAGGCGGTATTATATCCGGAGGCAGGCGGCGCGCTTGTAACCTTGCGTAAGGGAGACACACAGGTGTTTTGGCCGTGCAAGAATGCGCAGGAAGCCATGGAGGCGCCGACACGGCACGGATTGCCCTGTCTGTTCCCGCCGAATCGGATTGACGCGGGTCATTTTGTCTTTGACGGAAGAGAGTATCAGTTCCCGATGAGGCCCAATAAGGCGAATAATTTTTCGCATGGATTTCTTCACATTCGTCCCTGGAAGACAGAGAAGCTGACGGAGAATACGGCGGTTTTGCGATACGATTGCGATGAAACGACGGATTTTTATCCGGCATATCCGCACCGCTTCCGGATGGAGGTGCGCTATACACTGACAGAGGCAGGGCTTAGCCAGGAGGCGCAGGTGACCAATTTCGGCAGTACGGCGATGCCGGTGGGATTGGGGTGGCATACGGCCTTTTTGCTGCCTTTTGCTCCGGATTCCACGGCGGAAAATGTACGGTGCCGGATCTCCCTGGGACAGCGGATTCTGTTAAATGAACGGATGCTTCCGACAGGAGAGCTGCGGGCATTATCAGAAGAGGAGCAGAAGTTTCGGGAGGCGGAAGGACAGTCGCCGCTATACGCGCCGATGGATGACCATTTTACCGCGGAGCCGATCCTGGTGGATGGCAAACCGTTTCATGGAGCGGTTTTGGAGGACCGTCAGGCGGGGACGCAGATCTTGTATGAGGTGGATGCCGCATATAAGCATTGGATGATTTTCAACGCCAGAGCGGCGGGCAATCTGATCTGTATTGAACCCCAGAACTGGCGGATCAACGCGCCCAATCTGGGAATCCCGTATGAGGAAGCAGGGCTGGATGTTCTGCGACCGGGAGAGAGCAAGTGTTATAAGGCGAGGATTGAAGTGCGCAGGATACCGGAATAAACAAACAGGGCATCGATTCCAATGGAACGATGCCCTGTTTCTTACTGCCATTCCTGTTCCCGGCGCCGCAAATGTTTTTTGAACATCAGCAGGAAAAATGTCGTTGAAAGGATGGAGGCAATGAGGTCGGTTACGGGTTCTGCGTAAAAAGCGGCTTTTGCGCCCCAGATTGCGGGGAACAGAACGGTCAGCAGACAGTAGTTGATTTTGCGGGACATGGATAGGGGCAGCGCTGTTTTAGCTCGTCCTACCGCGGTAAATCCATCGACAAAAGTATACTGTGTACAAACCGGAATCATACCCAGAGTAAAGACACGGATTCCCCAGATGGACAATTGGATGATTTCGGGATCCTGTGTGAACAGGGAAGCGAATACCTGCGGAATCAGCCAGGCCATAGCCACCATGAAGGAAGAAAAGACCAGACAGATTCCCAGAGTCCATTTTTCCGCTTCCATGACACGCTTTGACTGCCTGGCGCCATAGTTAAAGCTGAGAATCGCCTGCGTGCCGCCGGTGATGCCGCACATCGGCGAGGAGATCAGAAGGAAAAAGCTCTGGACGATGGTAGCGCAGGTGATGAGCTGGTCGCCGAGGCCGGGACCGCCAAAGCGCTGTAATACGGTGTTCATGGTGATGACCATAACGCTGTCCGTTGCCATGATCAAAAAGGGCGACAGACCGAGAAAAGCGATTTTGCGCATCAGCTTCAGAGAATAGCCGCCGAAGGAGAGCGGAACCTGTACTCGCTTGCCTGCTAGAAAACACAGGACAAAGAGACAGGAAGCAAATTGAGAGATGACGGTGGCGACGGCCGCACGGCCCACACC
>CAVGBV010000028.1:0-9383 GCA_963627615.1 Alloprevotella sp. | reverse complement strand
CACACCCATCTGAAAACCAAAGATAAAGACAGGATCCAGTACAATATTGCAAACGGCTCCGATCAGCACGGTGACCATCCCTATCATGGAAAAGCCCTGACAGGTGATAAAATAATTGAGTCCCATGGCCATCAGCGCAAAAAAGGTTCCGGCGGTATAGATGGTCATATAGGTATCCGCGTAGGAGAAGGTGGTCTCACTTGCGCCGAACCACCAGAGAAGCTGCTCCTTGGAGAGGAGAAACAGGAGGGTCAGCACCAGCGACAGAATGACCAGCATCAGAAAGCTGTTGGAGAGGATCTGACGGGCCTTGGGCAGATCGCCTTCCCCCATTTTCATGGCCATCAGGATAGAGCCGCCCAGGCCGACCAGCAGGCCAAAAGAAGAGAGCAGTGTGACGATCGGACCGCAGACTCCGGCGCCGGCCAGAGCGGTGTCGCCGACGACAGGAATATTCCCGATATAGATACGGTCTATAATGCTGTAGAGTACATTGACGAGCTGCGCAATCATAGAAGGAATGGCAAGACGAAAGACAAGGCCGCGGATCGGGTCCTGGCCCAGATGGTTTTGACGACGCATACAACGCTTCCTTATTTCATGAAAAATTTGACAAGCGAATCCTTGAGTTTATTGTAGGGCTGATAGCGAATCGGAAGATCCAGGTAAAGAGCCTTGTCCAGAATGCTTTTTTCGTGCGTAAATGTGTAGAATCCGGCCTTGCCGTGATAGCTGCCCATGCCGCTGGTGCCGATACCGCCAAATCCCATATGGTTGGTCGCCAGATGAACGATGGTATCGTTGACACAGCCGCCGCCGAATCGAACATGGGTCAGAAACAGTCGGCGCGCCTCGTAATTATGCGGGTCGGAGAACAGATACAGCGCCAGAGGCGTCGGATGCTGCTCAATGATGCGCAGAGCGTCCGCATAATGACGGAAGGTCAGGATGGGAAGCAGGGGACCAAAGATCTCCTCCTGCATACAGGGGCTTTCTAGAGTGGCGTGATCCAGCAGTGCCGGAGCGATCCGGCCGGAAGCGTCGTCATGTTCTCCGCCGATATAAGAAGGTTCAGCCTCAAGCAGACGGAGCAGACGATGATAGTGTTTGGCGTTGATAATCCGGCCGTAATGGGGATTGTTCAGAGGATTTCGGCCGAACTGCCGGACAATGGCACGGCGCAGTTCACGAATCAGAGGATCCTTGACACTCTCCTCTACTAGCAGGTAGTCCGGAGCGACACAGGTTTGTCCAAGATTCAGAAGTTTTCCGAAAACAATCCGGTCTGCCGCGACCTTCAGGTTGGCGGTGGCGTCTACAATACAGGGACTCTTGCCGCCCAACTCCAATGTTACGGGGGTCAGATGAGCCGCGGCCTTTTCCATGACCAGGCGTCCGACCGTCTGGCTGCCGGTGAAAAAGATATAATCGAAATGCTGGTCTAACAGATCCTGATTGGCCTCGCGTCCGCCCTCAATGACAGCGGCAAGACAGGGGGACAGGCAGGAGGAGATCAGCTTCTGAATGATATGGGAAACGGCCGGGGCGTAAGAAGCGGGCTTGATGACCACCGTATTGCCAGCGGCAATGGCATCTACCGCAGGCTCCAGAGCCAGCATAAACGGATAGTTCCATGGGCTCATGATCAAAACGGTGCCGTAAGGCTCACGCAGAACATAGCTGACGGACGGAAACTGCGCCGCGGGCGAAGGTCGGAGACTGGGAGCGGAAAACTGCTGCAGATGGCGCTCCATATAGCGGATTTCGGATAGAACCATGCCGATCTCTGTCATATAGCTTTCGGATGAACTCTTACCCAGATCCTTGTATAGCGCGGAGAGGATCTCCGGCTGCATCGATAGGATGGCACGGCGCAGTTTCCTCAGAGCTTTGAGACGAAAGGCCGGGTTATGCGTATATCCCTGCGCGAAGAAGGAACGCTGCAAACGGACGGTATCTGCGATTGTAGACATGATAGTGGCCTCCTGTATAAATAAGTACATTTATTATAGTCAGCGGATGGCGGAATGTCAAGGTTGGTGATTGAAAACCAGATGGCTTTATGATATGATAATCGAAGAGAACAGTGGGGAGGAAGACTATGCTGGAACAGATCATGAAAGCGGCAAGGCAGGCCGGAGAGATTATGCTCGGAGCGGAAAATGAGGACAAGGACGTAAGAAAAAAGGAAGGCTCCGCTAATTATGTTACCAGATACGATGTGGCGGTGCAGAAGTATCTGCAGAAGACACTGCGGGAGATTTTTCAGGAAGCGGGATTTCTGGGAGAAGAAGACGGGGAGAACAAACCGGATGAGACAAGCTGGCAGTTTATCGTAGACCCGATTGACGGTACGACCAACTTCATTCATCAATATCGTCATAGCGCTGTATCCATTGCCCTGGCCAAGGAGAAGACCATCCATTATGGTGTAGTATATAATCCATATACGCAGGAGATGTTCTGCGCGGAACGGGGAAAGGGAGCCTGGCGCAACGGCTGTCCCATCCATGTCAGTGAACGCGGATTAGAAGAGGGATTGGTCTGTTTTGGCACATCACCCTATGATCCGGCACTGGCGGACCGCTCCTTCCGGCTCGCGAAAGCTTTATTTGACCGAGCGGCGGACATCCGCCGCAGCGGTTCTGCGGCCCTGGATATGTGCGCTATAGCGGCCGGCTGGTGTGAACTGAATTTTGAATGGGTGCTGCAGCCGTGGGATTATGCGGCGGTATCCCTGATCTTGGAAGAGGCCGGCGGCAGAATCAGCCGGATCGATGGTAAGCCGCTGGATATCTATGCGCCCTGTCCGGTAGTCGCAGGCAATCCCAAGGCGTATGAAGCGTTTTTTGCGGAGCGTCTGGGTGAGCTTTAAGCGTGACGCGGCAGATCAGTCAGAAAGTCCCGTATGGCCTGCTGATATAGTTCAGGATGAGCGAAATGAGAGTTGGCATGCTGAGCATCCGGAACAGTAACCATTTTTTTAGGAGCGGCGCAGGCATTATAGAGCTGCCCTGCCATGAAATACGGGACAAAATCATCCTTGGCGCCATGAAGGATCAGGGTCGGAGTATGGGAGGCATGTACCCGGTCAATCGGGGCGTTCTCAGTGGAAGAAAAATGACCGCAATGGCGGCAGAACCACTCCGCGATATTCAATATGGGGAAAACCGGCAGATGATAGGTGTGCTTTAACTGATAGGCATAGATAGCATGTGCCGAGGTATAGCCGCAGTCCGCGATGACCGCGGTAACACTGGACGGGAGATCGGGATGTCCGCTGGCGGCAAGCACCGTTGCGGCCCCCATGGATACGCCGTCCAGGATGATTTCCTCCATACCGAGAACATCGGTCAGATATCGGGCCCACAGAACCACATCTTCCTGATCATAGTATCCCATAGTGCGGTGTATGCCGGAGCTCTCTCCGTGCGCACGGCAATCCGGAGCGAGGATGTTATATCCCAGGGAGCGGTAGAGTTCCGCCAATGCCAAGCGTTCTGTATGTTCGGAGGTATAGCCGTGAACGCAGAGTACCGCCTTTTTAGAATCAGGACACAGCGGATAATAATAGCCGATCAGGGTGACGCTGTCGCCGCGCAGCGGGATCCGCAGACAGCCGGAGAGGTGATCAGCGTTCCAACGCTGGACTTCCAGACGCTCTTTGGCATAAGGATCCGCGGAGGCGGGATAGTGGAGCGTGTCCTTGCGTATCATCATGGCGGAATAGAGTACCCAGGCGATAGCGGTACAGGCCAATAGGAGCAGAAGCAGGATAGAGAACAGAATCCAGAAAATCATGGGGCAACCTCCGAAAGAAAAGTCTTGGAATGCTTTTATGGTAGCATAAATCTATAGGAAAAGCAATTGACAATCCGTTCAAATATCTTTACAATATTGGAAGGAGTGGTAAACATGACACAGGCAGAGATCCTGCGCAGCCGTAAGCTGGGAGAAAAGGTAACGGCGGCGCTGCGCAGAAGACATTTTGAGGCATATTACTGCGAGACCGTGCAGGAGGCCAGAGAGAAAGCGCTATCATTGATTCCGGAAGGCGATACGGTGGCGTGGGGCGGATCAGAGACGCTGAACGAGACAGGGATTATGGCGGAGCTGAGAAGCGGACGGTATCATACAATCGACCGGGATCGGGCGCGGAACGCGCAGGAGCGGACACAGCTTATGCGGGAGTCCTTACTGGCTGATACCTATATCACAAGTTCGAACGCGTTGAGTGAAGATGGACAGCTGGTCAATGTGGACGGCAACGGCAATCGCGTGGCAGCCATGATCTATGGGCCATCCAATGTGATTCTGGTCATCGGAATCAATAAAGTGGTCAAAAGCCTGGAAGACGCGTGGAGCCGTGCCAGAAATACAGCGGCGCCGATCAACGCGCAGCGGTTTGGACTTAAGACACCGTGCAGCGAGACCGGTTCCTGTGCGGATTGTACGGCAGCAGACTGTATCTGCGCATATATCAGTACGATACGGATCAGCCGCCCGGCAGGCCGGATCAAGGTTGTGCTGGTGGGTGAAAAGCTGGGATTTTGAGGAGAATACAATGGAAATACGTAAGGGAAGAGAAGAAGATCTGCCAGAGCTGATGAAGCTCTATGAAGAAGCCAGAAGCTTTATGAGAGAGCATGGAAATAAAGAACAGTGGAGCGGAGGGTATCCGCAGGAGAAATTGCTGAGGCAGAATATCGAGAGCGGGGATTTTTATATCTGCGAAGAGAACGGAGAGGTTGCCGCTGCGTTCTATTTTCATGTGGGAGAGGACCCTACATATCGGCAGATTGAGGGAAACTGGCTGAATGACCGGCCCTATGGCGTAATTCACCGTATCGCGAGCCGCAGACACGGTGCGGCTACATTCTGCGTGCAGTGGTGTATACAACAGATGCCGGAGCTTCGGATTGATACGCATAAGGACAATTATGTGATGCAGAATTTTATTAAGAAGAATGGCTTTACATATTGCGGGATCATTCATCTGGAGGACGGTTCGGAGCGCCTGGCATATCAGAGACAGGAGAACGTTACCTGAGAAACGGCGGGAGAGAATATGTGGAAGCAGCTGTTATTTATAGGATTGGGTTTTTTGAGCGGGAGTGTGCTGTACAGCCGGTATTTGCCGAAAATACTTAAGGGTGTGGATATCGTTGCGCTCAGCGAGGATCATAATCCGGGAACAGCCAATGTAATGAAGTACGCAGGGGTACAGATAGGGATTTTATGCCTTCTGTGCGATCTGGCCAAAGGCTTTGTGCCGGTGTTTGTAGCGGCTAGGCATACGCCGCCGCAAAGCATGATGTTTGCGTTGATACTGGCCGCTCCTGTTGCGGGTCACGCCTTTTCTGTATTTCATAAGGGAAAGGGCGGCAAGGCGATTGCGGTGACATTTGGCTGTTTGATCGGTCTGGCGCCGGAGATCTGGCCACTGTCCGTGCTGTGCATCCTGTACTTATTGTTTTCTCTGGTCATTGTGATCCGTCCGAATGAAAAACGAACAGTCCTGACATTTC
Organism: Alloprevotella sp.; assembly: GCA_963627615.1. Lineage (GTDB taxonomy): Bacteria > Bacillota > Clostridia > Lachnospirales > Bianqueaceae > Faecimorpha. The sequence goes on along the minus strand of CAVGBV010000028.1, from coordinate 3,855 downwards.
TGTGTTTTGCGGCAGCCGCCATTGTACGTACAGTGATGGGACGGATGGGAACGGCATTGGGTGTGGGGCTGCTTTGTCAGGCTGGAATTGTGATCTATAAAAATTATCCGGACGCGCAGACCAGTCTTGCGCAGCTAAAGACACGGGTCCTGAAAAAAATGTAAAAAGTAAAAAATCATACTTGACTTTTTACATACAGCAGCGTATAATATTAGAGTATGAAACAAGTAGAAGTTCCGCTTCTCACCTTCCCATTGAGATATGCAGAGGGTTAATACAGGATTTTACAGGGAGAGATCTCTGCTGTGTATGCGGACTTTTATAAGTCCGTTTTTTTATGCGGCTTGTTTCAAGAATATATGGAGGTGTCCGACTATTAGCGAATTATTGATCAATGAGGAGATTCGGGAGCGCGAGGTCCGTGTGATCGATGCAGACGGAACGCAGCTGGGAATCATGGCGACCAAGGACGCACTGCGCATCGCGCAGGAGAAGGAGCTGGATCTGATCAACATTGCACCGCAGGCCAAGCCGCCCGTGTGCAAGATCCTGGATTACGGTAAGTACCGTTTTGAACAGGCCAAGCGTGAAAAAGAAGCCAAGAAAAAGCAGAAGGTTATCGAGGTAAAAGAAGTACGCTTGTCTCCGAACATTGAAGATCATGACATGGAAACCAAGGCGCGCATGGCTGTAAAGTTCCTGCAGGGCGGGGATAAGGTCAAAGTGTCCGTAAGATTCCGCGGCCGTGAGCTGACAAGAACCGAAGTCGGCAAAGTGGTCCTGGATCAGTTTGTAAAGAGTATTGCGGATTACGCGGAAGTGGAAAAGGCTCCCAAGATGGAAGGCCGCAGTATGGTTATGTTTTTGATGCCCAAGCGCTGAGGAGTATTTCTGATGTGTTAAGCATATAGGCTCCGCAAGGCTGGAGCCGTCATTATAGATCATAAGGAGGAATTATCATGCCTAAGATTAAGACTAAGAGAGCAGCTGCAAAGCGGTTTACTTCTACAGGTACCGGAAAACTGAAGAGATTCAAGGCCAACAAGAGCCATATTCTGACCAAGAAGACGACAAAGAGAAAGCGTAACCTGCGTAAGGCTGCCATGATGGACGCTACGAATGAGAAGGTTATGAAGAAGTGCCTGCCTTATTTGTAAGAGGCGCTTACGGTTTAAGAAACTGAAAATTTTCAAGGAGGAATTACAATGGCAAGAGTTAAAGGGGCTTTGAACGCTCGGAAGAAGCATAAAAGAGTTTTGAAGTTGGCGAGAGGTTATTATGGAAGCCGTTCCAAGCAGTATCGTTCTGCTAAGGCTGCCGTTATGCGTGCTCAGCGTTTTGCGTATGCAGGACGCCGCATGAAGAAGAGGGATTTCCGCAAGCTGTGGATCGCGCGTATCAATGCTGCGTGCCGTCTGAACGATATCTCTTACAGCCGTTTCATGTATGGTCTGAAGCTGGCTGAGGTAGCTCTGGACCGTAAGGTTCTGGCGGACATCGCTGTTAATGATCCGGCAGGCTTCACTGCTCTGGTAGCAACCGCTAAGGCAAAGCTGGCGTAAGTTATTATCACAAATAAACAGGCAAATTACATCCGGTGCTAGGGTGTAATTTGCTTTTTTATTTCTAATGAAGAGGAGAACGCTGTGTTTAAATATGAGACAAGGGTGCGATATGAGGATCTGGATGCCGACGGTTATGTAAAACCTAACGCGGTGATTGGATTTATGCAGAATACCGCTGTCAAGCATTCCGCTGCCGCGGGTTATGATGTTTATAAGATGGCGGAGATGGGAATTGCGTGGATGGTTCTGTGCTGGGATGTGCGTCTTGGACGAAGAATCCGTTGGGATGAGGCTCTGACCGTATGTACATGGCCCTATGAGTTCAGAGGAAGCATCGGAAAAAGGTGCTTTGAGGTACGTGCGGAGGATGGAGAGCTGCTGGCGCAGGCGGATTCCTGGTGGGCTCTGGTGCGTCTGCAGGATCAGACGATGATCACGGTTGACACAGAGATGACACAGCGCTTTGGCATAGACGGCGCCGCGCCGTTTGCGCTGCGCAGGCCTAAAGGACGGGCGCAGGAAGTAGGAGAAGCGTTCCCGGTTCAACGTTTTGATCTGGATACCAATGGGCATGTGAACAATAGCCGTTTCGCGGAGATTGCCTGCGCATACGTTCCGGAACCATCCAGAATCCGGGAGCTGATGATAGAATATAAGCATTCCGGTCATCTGGGAGAAGAGATTGTTCCTGCCTATACCGTCGGAGAGGATGGAGTGTATGTGTGCCTTAGCCGACAGGAAGATGGACAGCCGTATATCAAGATGCGGGTGAGTTATGCGGAAACGTCGGAAGGGAGAGAAAATATATGAATCGACAGGTATTATACGCGATCGGGGAAGCACTGATCGATTTTATCCCACAGGAGAGAGGCTGCCGTTTTGATGAAGTTACTGCATTTGCACCGGCACTGGGCGGTGCTCCGGCCAATGTATGCGGAGCCTTTTCTAAGCTCGGCGGACAGAGCCGGATGATTACGCAGTTGGGGGATGACCCCTTTGGGCATAAGATTGCCAGAGAGCTGGCCGAGAATGGAATCGGAACGGAGCATGTATTTTTTACAAAAAAAGCCAATACCTGTCTGGCATTTGTGAGTTTGGGCGCGGACGGCGGACGGACATTTTCTTTTTACCGCAATCCCTCCGCGGATATGCTGCTGGAACGCGGTGAAATCCATAAAGAATGGTTCCAGGACGCATACGCGCTGCATTTTTGCAGCGTAGCGCTGGGAGGTACGCCGATGAAGGAAGCGCATGAGGCGGCGATCCAATACGCCAGAGAAGCGGGGGCGTTGATCAGTTTTGATCCCAATCTTCGTTTTCCCTTGTGGCCGGATCGGGAGCTCCTGTATAAGCGAGTGTGGGAGTTTATTCCGCAGGCAGACGTGATCAAGATATCGGACGAAGAGCTGGAGTTCCTGACGGGATCGGCTCAGATTGAAAGTGCATTGGATAAGCTGCTGACAGGACATGTCCGCCTGGTACTGTTTACCTGCGGAAGCGAAGGCGCCTATGCGTATACCAGGACGGCCAGAGCGCACGCGGAGGCACAAAAGGTGGAAGCAATCGATACAACAGGTGCGGGCGACGCGTTTGCGGGCGCGATGCTGTATCTCATGTACCGGGACCATGTGACGGATCCGGAGCAGCTGGATTCGGCGAAATTGCAGGAGTATCTCAAATTTGCCAATCGATATTGCGCAAAGAGTGTGCAGAAAAAAGGAGCCATTGCGTCGTATCCAAGCGCGGCGGAGATGGCATAAAATACATCCGTAAATCAAGATAGGGGTACTTGAGGGATACCATCTCATTTGAAGATTTCTCTTTGCCTCGTGGCGCGCAGCGTTATTCCGCACTTTTGGGCTGCACAAATTTTCCCTTATTGTTTGGATTCTTGAAATAATCTGGTACACTTTAGGGAGTGAGGCTCCTGGGTGTACCAGATTTTTATATGTTTCTCTGGATTCTTGAAAAATCCTGGTACACTTTGGAGAGTGAGGCTCCTGGGTGTACCAGAATTTTATAGGTTTCTCTGGATTCTTAAAATAATCTGGTACACTTTAGGGAGTGAGACTTTTGGGTGTACCAGAGTTTTATAGGTTTCTCTGGATTCTTAAAATAATCTGGTACACTTTAGGGAGTGAGGCTCCTGGGTGTACCAGAATTCTATAGGTTTCCCCTGATTTTTTGAAATTATCTGGTACACTTTAGAGCGCGAGGCTTTTATGTGTACCAGAATTCTCCGGATTTTCAAGAAAATCTGGTGGATTTTTCGTGGAGGGACGGACTTCTG
>CAVGBV010000027.1:24065-25133 GCA_963627615.1 Alloprevotella sp. | reverse complement strand
TCCTTGCACTCTTCTGCATCCTGATTTGGGTCAGTTCTGAACTATTATACCACATATATTTTCTGTATTCTTTACATTTTTCTTACGATTCTTCTGCTTGTCCTACCGTCTCAAAAGACATGCTTGGGAAAATCTTTTCCATCCGTTCATCCGGGAAACGCTCGTCCACCCACTCCTGGAACGAATTGGACGCTTCCTGACCATGAACACGCGCCGCCCAGCGGCCGACCGCGATCACAGATGCCATGGAATCCAAGATCAGGAATCCTACGACACACCAGGTAGCGATCTTGCCTACATGGTTGGGGATCTTGAGAATTACCTGCGCCATTCTGGGATAGATATTTTTTATCCACAAGACACCCAAAACTCCCCAGAAAATAGAATACAACAGACAGATTCTGCCGTTGATATTAAACGGCCTACTGCTATAGTCCCAGGAACGTGACCCTATGAGCATCTCCTGTCCCCAGGAACAGAGGTATTCCACCACGCTTCCGACAATCATACCGCCAAAGAAGGAGATCAGCCAACTGCGGTTTCGGTATCTGTACAGAGCAAGCGTCAGGCAAACAGCTCCCACACCATAAAGGAGATTGAAAGGACCATAGACCAAACCAACACGGCTCTGCCACTCTCCGATCACCACCAGACAGAACAGCGTCTCTACAATCACTCCGATGATACTGGCCAGAATGGCCACCAGCAGTATTTTATAGATATTCAGACCCTGTGCGAAATGCCGGGCCTGCTTTTCCTTATAATCGATTACTGCATTGGCAGGAGCTGCCGGGATGATCCTGCGCTTTTTCTGACTTGCCTGGATCTCCTTGAATCTTGTCTCCAACTCATCGGCTCCGGCCAGCATCTTAATGCGTACGTCCTGCAGATGCTCCGCCGTCTTTTTCATCTCTTCAGTTTCGTTCTTGATTTTTCCCTCCAGCACTTCCTCCATGGCGGGCTGCGCGGCAAGCTCATTATAATACTGCTGCAACCGCTTTTGCGTTGCCTCCTCTGTCTTGGAAAGCGATTCGTTCAGTTCCTCCAGATTATACTGGGGCATCTTCT
>CAVGBV010000027.1:20715-24055 GCA_963627615.1 Alloprevotella sp. | reverse complement strand
CCCCTGAATCTCCGACGGGATGATGATCTTGGTTGCCCGTCCGTCTGCCGCCTTCTCAAAAGCTTCCAGACTCTTCAGGCGGATCACCGACTCATCCATGCCTACGTCCTTGATCATCTTCAGTCCGGCTGCCGTTGCCTCCTGGACCTTCAGAATCGCTTCTGCCTCACCTTCTGCTTCCCGGATCTTGGCTTCCTTTTTAGCCTCTGCATTCAGGATGGCTGACTGCTTGTTGGCTTCTGCTTCCAGAATCATCGCCGCACGCTTACCTTCTGCCACCAGGATCTGAGACTGCTTCTCACCTTCGGCCCGCAGGATGGATTCACGCTTTTCACGCTCTGCCTTCATCTGCTTCTCCATGGCCGACTGTACGTCTGCCGGCGGAATGATGTTCTTGACTTCCACACGGTTTACCTTGATTCCCCAGGGGTCTGTCGCTTCATCCAGAATCGTACGCATCTTGCTGTTGATGATATCACGGGAAGTGAACGTAGCATCCAGCTCCAGGTCACCGATAATATTACGCAGCGTTGTCGCCGACAGATTCGCAATCGCCATGAGCGGACGCTCTACGCCATACGTATATGCCTTGGGATCTGTAATCTGGTAGAACACAACCGTATCAATCTGGATCGTCGCGTTATCCTTAGTGATTACGGGCTGCGGCGGGAAGTCCGCGACCTGCTCCTTCATGTTAACCTTCATTGTAACTTCATCGATAAACGGAACCTTCCAGTGGAAACCGGTTCCCCATGTCGTACGGTAGGCGCCCAGCCGCTGAATTACATATGTACTTGCCTGCGGTACAATACGGATGTTGGCGATCAGAATCACCAGCACCAGTAAAATAATCGCTAAAATGATATAACCCATACTCTTGTCCCCCTGTCTGATTTAGATTGCTTTCTGTTCCGACTTTGCTCTCACATACAGCTTTACGCCTTCTACCCGGACCACTTCGACAATGGTTCCTTCCGGGATTCTGTTGACATTCTCATCCGTTTTGGCCGACCATATCTGACCTCCGAGTTTTACCTGCCCCGTGCCTTCCAACATGTCGATCGTCTGGATGACAACGCCTTCCCTTCCGATCACCGCATCCACATTGGTCGGCTGAATCTTGGGTGTCAGGTACTTTTTCACCAGAGGCCTTGTAAAGATCAGCAGCAGTGCGGACACAGCAACGAATACAGCACACTGTACCAACTCGCCGACCCCCAGCATCGCAAGCACCCAGGCAGCCAGCGCTCCCGCGGCAAACCAGATGGATACCAGCCCCATCGTCCCAGCTTCCACAAGGATGCTCACAATCAACACTGCCAGCCAAATATAAGTCCATACCGGCATCTTCTCACCTCCTGACTCCATAAAATACTCCGATCTGAGTTCACTTATACCATATCATATTCTATTCGCAGAGTCAACCCAATCCCGCGAGTTGGCAAAAATGCCAACTCATGAAGTCATCACTCCGTATCCAGCACTTCTTTGATATTGTCACGAAATCCACGGCTGACCGGAAGCGGCTGTGAGCAGTTAAACAGCCAAACCGTCGCCTCCCGCCCTTCGTTTTCCACTCTCTGAATCTGATCGATATTCACCAGGATCGTCCGGTGAATCCTGCGCAGCCGATCAATCCCACAGTCTTCCAGCTGCTGAAGGATCTCGTCGAATATTCCCCGTTCCGCACGGACCTCTTCTACCTTTCCTGAAATCCGCATGATGGTAAGCACGCCTTTTAACAGCTGAATACACGCGATCTCGTTGACATTATACCGACAGACCACGTTTCCGATCTTAAATTGAATGTTCTGTGCCAGATCGTACTTTCTCTTCAGATATTCCGGTATTCCTAACGCCTCTCCCACCGAAGAAACAAGCTCTGCCTCACTATAGGGCTTCACCAGAAAGTCATAACTGCAGATCCTCTGCAGGACCCTCCCGCGCAAATGTCTGTGATTGCTGATAAATATGATCGGCGTATTCAAATAGATCCTTGTCTGCCGGATCTGCTCCGCCAGATGAATGCCTGTAATCCCTGTGCCTTCGATCTCAATATCCAGTAAAAACAGACTGTACCGATGGGCGCGTATGCACTCGATCGCTTCCTGCGGTGTCCGGCATATATCCAATATATGTTCCGGAAAGCTTTTCTCCAGAATAGCCCGCATCCTGGCGCATTCTGTTTCTTCATCATCCAGATACAGAATTCGATTCTCCACTCTCCGGCACCTCCTGTACAAAGCTTACTTCTACCCGAAAGACTCCGTCCTGATCCTCTAACAGCAACTCTCCGACGCTCTTCTCCAACACTTTGGAGACCTGATATAATCCCAGTCCCTGATGGCCCTGCTCCTTCTTGGTTGTAAAATTTTTCTCCGTCATCTTCGCGATACTGGGCATGTCTCCCGGAATCGGATTTTCGATGATCATACTCTGCTTACGCCGTCTTCCGTCCAGTTCACTCTCCAAATGAACGCCGACCCACCGACGTTCCGGCTCCTGTTCCCGTACGGCATCTATCGCATTATCCATCAGATTCTGAAAAATCTCAACCAGCTTGTATTCCGGCAGTGGAAAATCCGGCAGCTGCGGTGTTGCGTAAACCCGGAGGGTGATCCCTTCCCGGCGCGCCGTCTCATATTGTCCGTACAGAAGCGCCCGGAACAGAGGATGTTCGATCTGCAGCAGGATATCATTGAGCTGATTTTCCACGGACAGATCTTTATAATAGCTCTGTACCTCCTGGCGAAGCTTCTCCATATTGTCCTGCGTCATCACAAGATCATGCAGATAATTCAGGTGTTTTCGGTAATCATGCGCCCGGGTTCTTGCGCTGTCCACATAATCTTCCATCGCATGAATGTAGCGTTCATTGGCGGCGATCTTCTGCGATTCATGGATGGCACGAAACGCCAGTAATGTCCCTCCAAAGAGACAGAGCATCAAAAAATGCAGCAGCATAAACATACCCGGAAGGCGTCCCAGGTTTTCCCGTCCCGTATTTTGCAGAAACTGTGACAGAATCAGAACCGGCACACCTAAAATGGCAATCAACACCCAGCACAGCTGACGATGCTCATAATATTGTGTAACCAGTCCATGCTTGCGGATGATCCATTGAAGCAGTAAAACACAGCCGAATGTAGACCCATTAACCAGTAAGACCTCCAGCAGATCCTCCCATTCGCTGGGTACGAAACACCGGAACAGCAGCTTCAGATATTCTGTCACCGCCAACGCAAAAAGCGCATGTAAAACCGTAAAGGAGAGTGGCAATCCCCGAAAACACAGAGCCATCACCGCTGTCACTCCGGCAAATACGAGCAGCAGTCTTGGC
>CAVGBV010000027.1:14286-20705 GCA_963627615.1 Alloprevotella sp. | reverse complement strand
TGAAGATCCCATCCGAAATACAGCGCTATCCCACCCGCAAAAGCCAGTATAAAAAAACTTACCGACAGCTCCGTCCCCCGTCTGCCGATGCTCATCCGTCCTCCGAACAGAGTGAAACGGCCGTCACGGCTGCCCGGCAGCAGTACATTCCATAATACAATTACGCTCAGAATGCTGATCAGATCCGCTGTCCACCGCACCCACATGCCTTATACCTCCGCTGCTATCTGCTGTACCTTTTTCTTGATCCGCTGCAGCGCATTATCGATGGACTTGGGCGTCTTTCCCAGTGCCGCCGCGATCTGATGATAATCGTGCCCGTTCAGATACATGGACAGAACCTTACGCTCAAAACGGCTGCAGCGCTCATCGATAGCCTTCTGCATGGCGGCCATCTCTTCTCTTCCGATGATCTGCTCTTCCGGTGTCGCCATTCCCGGCGCCGTAAGAATCTCCATCATCGTCGTCTCTTTTTCTTCGTCATCATTGATCGTACGATTCAATGAAACATAAGAATTGAGAGGCCAATGCTTCATTCTGGCAGCATTCTTGATCGCTGTCATGATCTGCCGCGTAATACACAGGTCCGCAAAGCTCTTAAAGGCCACGTCCCTGCTCGGCTGATATGCGATAATTGCCTTATACAGGCCGATCATTCCCTCCTGAATCAAGTCCGCGCGATCCGCTCCCAACAGAAAGTACGGTCTTGTCTTGATCCGAACCAGATCCTTGTATCTCTCCAGCAGCAGATCTACCGCTTCCGCAGCATCTCCGCCTCCGCTGTGCGCAATCCTGATAAGTTCCTCATCGGCCTTCTCGGCCCATTCCGGATGAAAAACGAATTTTTCTTCTATATTTTCCAAACCGATTCCCCTATCGTCTATTCCTCTTACAGATCTCTCTGCCTTACAATCTCATACATCAAAGCTCCTGCCGCAACCGACGCATTCAAAGAGTTCACATGTCCCTTCATAGGAAGTTTGACAATATAATCGCTCTTTTCCCGTACGAGTCGGCTGACTCCCTCATGCTCTCCACCGATCACCAGCGCGATCGGTCCCTTCAGATTCGTCTTGCTTGCGGTCTCGCCATCCATATCCGCGCAGGCAATCCACAAGCCTTCTTTCTGTAATGCTTCGATCGTCTGCACCATATTGCCGACCTTGGCGACCGGTACATACTCAGCCGCACCGGCGGCCGTTTTGGCTACAGCCGCTGTCAGCCCAACAGCATGTCGCCGACTGATCAGCACGCCATGAACTCCACAGGCATCCGCTGTACGCAGAATCGCTCCCAGGTTGTGCGGATCCTGAATACTCTCCAGTATTACCAAAAACGGAGCTTCTCCCTTATCTCTTGCCGCCTGGAGAATCTCCTCCACTTCGACATATTCATAGGCCTGCACAAGAGCCACAACACCCTGATGGTTTTCTCCTTCTGCCATCTCATCCAACTTGGATTTACTGACTTCTTTGATCGTGATCTTCTGCTGTCTGGCCATCGCCGCCACCTTATTCAGAGATCCTGTATAAGGCTGTCTCTGCGTATACAGACACTCAATCCCGTGTTCCTTGCGAAGCGCCTCCAACACCGCGTTTCGTCCAACGATAACGGTATTCTTTACCTGTTCTTCCATGTTTCATCCTCCCCGGCGACTTCCATAGCCATGGCCAGAATCTCCCATAGCCTCTCCTGCTGTTTTTGCAGATACAGACTGCCCAGCAGAGCCTCAAATCCTGTCGCCATCTTATATTCTACTATCTGCGCATGTTTCGGAATCGTATTGACCTTGGCGTTGCGGCCGCGCCGCACCGTATCGCGTTCCTCTTCGCTTAACCGGTCCCAGATCCCACGAACCATCCGGCACTGCGTCTCCGCCTTTGCGAAATGCGAAGCATGCAGATGCATCATCTTAGGAGAAACATCCTCTCCCAGAACGATTCCTGTCCGCAAAAACAGATCAAAGACCGAATCGCCCACAAAAGCCAGTGCGATCGGATTGATCAACGAAATCCTCGGCTCCTTGCCAAGCTCCGTCTCGATTGCTTCAACAAACATAGTTATCCTCGCTTATCTTCTTGAATTTCCTCCTGCAGACTGCGCATCTGACTACGCAGTGCATCCATCTCCTGCTCATAGGGATCCGGCAGATGAATCTGATCCAACGTACGGCCCGGATCTTCCGCTGTACCATGGTATTTTACCACTCTTCCCGGTACGCCGACTACGGTACAATGCGGCGGCACTTCTGACAGAACCACACTTCCCGCACCGATTCTGGAGCATTCTCCTACCTTGAAAGATCCCAATACCATCGCTCCGGCACTGATCAGTACCCCATTTTCTATTGTCGGATGGCGTTTCCCCTTTTCCTTGCCTGTACCTCCCAGCGTCACTCCTTGATAGAGCGTCACATCGTCGCCGATTTCTGTTGTCTCACCGATCACAACACCCGCGCCATGATCGATAAACAGCCTGTGTCCGATCCTCGCCCCCGGATGAATCTCGATCCCGGTCTTGCGGCGGCACCGCTGGGATATCCACCTGGCCCAGAAATAATGCCCCTTTTGATACAGTCTGTGTGCTCTTCTATGGCTCCACTGCGCCCGAAAACTTGGATATAAAAATACCTCCCATTTGGTACGGATCGCCGGGTCTTTTTCCAGAATGACTGCCGATTGTTCCTTCCAGAAATCCCAGAATTTCAAACGTGCCCCCTCCTTCTTACTCTATCTTTTTGTATTATATTCTATTTAATCCCAAATTGCAACCGCTAACTTTCAGGGACAAAAAACTCCTGCGTTCCCGCAGGAGTCTCTCAATATATAACAAAATACACCACCAGGCAGATTCCGGCCAACGCCAGAAAAACCAGTCCCGTTATAAACACTTGCTTTAACCACGGCTTTCTCTCCGCATCCCGCTTGACCGTATACTCATAATACGGCATCATCTTCTCCTTGGGATGGGTAAAACGAGAAATAAGCGTTGTAAAACCATATCGGAAAATCGTAAAATTTCCCTTAGAAGCAATCCAGCTCAATCCTCCGGCCCCTGAAAAAAACACTCCCGGAACCGTAAACGCATCGGTCAGAATCCCGCAGACCTCCTGCACGCTCTCAGCACTCCAGAGATCTCTGGAAGAGGCGCTAAGGAGCGCTGCCACAAGCCCCAGCGCTCCATACACCGCGTATTGAATCAGAATTCTCTTCTTCATGTGTTTACTTCAGAACTGCCATGTACTTCTCATACTCCGCTTCATTGCACTGTACGAAATGTCCCGGCTTGACCTCCCGGAAGGAAGGCTTATCCACGGAATAATCATGCTCTGCCAGCGGGTTGTACGTGATCCTCTTTCTCTGCTTCTCGTAAATCGGATCCGGCAGCGGAATCGCCGAAATCAAAGATCTGGTATACGGATGCAGCGGATTGAGGAAGAGCTCATCGGAAGGCGCAAGCTCTACCATCTTGCCGTAGTACATAACACCGATTCGGTCTGAAAAGTATTTTACAACCGACAGGTCATGCGCGATGAAAAGTATCGTCAAGCCGAACTGATCTCTCAGATCATTCAGGAGATTGATTACCTGCGCCTGAATGGAAACATCCAGTGCGGATACCGGCTCATCCGCGATGATCATCTCCGGATTCATGATGATCGAGCGCGCGATACCAATACGCTGACGCTGACCGCCGGAGAACTCATGCGGATAACGGCTTGCATGCTCACGCACCAGTCCAACCAGCTCCAGCATCTCATAAACCTTCTCATCGATGACTTTCTTATTCCGCTCGCCCTGAATCACAAGACCCTCCGCGATAATATCGCGAACCGTCATACGCGGATCCAGAGACGCGATCGGATCCTGGAAAATCATCTGAATCTGTGTCACAAGACGCGTATTCTTCGCCTTGCGCAGCTCATTCTTATACTCCTGCGCAAGCTTGTTCTTTTCCTCGCCCTGAAGCTTCTCCAGCTTAGGAAGATACTCTGCCTTTACGGCCGCAACCCGTTCCTCGGCATATTCTTTGTCACAGTGCTTCTGGTCATACCGTGCCTGCTGAATTGCCTTACGGTTCTCTGCCACAACCTTGTCCAGCTCTTCCTTCAGCCGCTTCTTCTCTGTCTCAGTGGCATCGGCCGCCTTTTCCTTATACTCCAGCTTGGCGTCCTCAATTGCCTGCTTATATTGACTGATACCGGCCGCGATGCGGATTCCCTTAAAATACACATTTCCTCCGGTAATGTCGTACAGCTTGATAATGGAACGTCCAGTTGTCGTCTTTCCGCAGCCGGACTCTCCGACTAGACCGAATACCTCACCCTTTTTAATATCAAAGCTTACATCATCTACCGCCTTAACATCGCCAAAGTACTGGCACAGATGTTCAACCTTGAGTAAAGTCTCTCGATTATTCTGCATGCTGTGCACTTCCTTTCTGTCTCATTCTGGCAATTCGTTCGGTGATCACTCTGGGGCGTTCTACCTTGGGAGCGTCCGGATGCAGCAGCCATGTTGCCGCATAATGCGTATCACTGATCTTAAACATCGGCGGCTGCTTCTCGAAGTCGATCTGCATCGCGTATTTATTTCGCGCCGCAAAAGCATCGCCGACCGGCGGATAAATCATATTCGGAGGCGTACCCGGAATGGCTTCCAGACGTTCGTTGGTATCCAGATCCGGCATGGAAGACAAGAGCGCCCAGGTGTAAGGATGCGCGGACTCATAGAACACATCCTCCGCCGTACCATATTCCACAATCTTACCGGCATACATAACGGCAATTCTGTCGGCCATATTCGCTACAACACCCAAGTCGTGCGTGATGAAGATAATAGACAGATGCCGCTCTTCCTTCAGCTTGTTGATCAGCTCCAGAATCTGGGACTGAATGGTAACGTCCAATGCCGTTGTCGGCTCATCGCAGATCAGAATATCCGGATTGGCTGCCAGAGCGATCGCGATAACAATACGCTGACGCATACCGCCGGAGAACTCGAACGGATACTGATTGTAACGTTTTCTGGGCTCGGAGATTCCTACCTCCTGCATCAGCTTGATCGCCTTGGACTTAGCGATACGCTTGGTTACCTTATTGACGACACCGGAAGCGTTCATCTTCAGATAATCAATTGCGGCGACCGTCTCCGCATCATAATCCCGCTGATCCTTCTGTGCCAGGGATTCTTCATAATGCTCGATCAAACGCTCGATCATGCGGACCATATTCTGACGTACCAGCTCCAGATCGGTAATCTGAGCCGCCGCAAGCGTCCAATCCGGCTGCTTGCCCCGTGCTACCAGACGATCGTATTTGGCCTTGCTCTTCTCATATCCGGCCTGTGCTTTCTTGTTCTTCTGAATAGAAGTGAAGTACTTGACAATCTCTCCCTTTAAGCCGTAGCCAAAAGTATAGGACAGACTGTCCTTGACAATCTCCAGATTATTGATGGTGGAGTTGACCTTTTCTGTCATCTCCTTGTGCGCCGCATTGCATTCTGCCTCATTCAGCTGTTCCTTCTCAAATACCGGCAGATTCTTGCGCAGAACCTCAATCGCTTCCTGCTTCTGCTTATAGGACTTTTCCGCGGCGTAGATCATTGCTTTCTTGGCGTCAGCAATAAAATCCAGCATGAAATTGTCATCCAGGTACTTGCGCATATACTTGTTCAGCTCTTCCACCGGCAGTTCCGGCAACGGCTCATTACCAAAGGTCTTGTGATAACCCATGGCAAAAAAGTTCGGCATGGGAAGCGCCACTGCCTCTTCCAGGATCTCACGGATCGAACCCAGAAGCTCGATTGCCTTGGCGTACTCTTCCTTTTTGATATTCGCCTTCTCCTGCTTCAGCTGTCCGATCAGATTCTCAAGCTCGCTTGCTTTCTCGCGGACTACATACTCCTGGATCGCTGCCTTGGAATGGGCGCAAATCTCATTGACACGATACGGTACATCCTTAGCTGCCTTCTTTTCCATCTCAAAGGCCAGCACATCGATATCCTCGATCGCCTCTAATGCCGCCTCATGCGCGACATTATACGCTCCCTCCAGATCCAGATGCTTGTACTCAAACTTATCAAAATTCTTGCACTTGGCTGTCAGCACGTCGGCATTGTTTCCGGAAGAAGCCGCGATCATGCTCTCATTCAAATGCTTTAAATACGTATTAAATGCCGCACGGCTCTCCCGCTGTCTTGCCTTGCCCTTCAGCAGCATAGCCTCTGTCAGCTGACGGCCGATCTTGACGATCGGATTCAGGCTGGACATCGGGTCCTGGAAAATCATAGCGATTTTATCGCCGCGGATCTTATGGAACTCATCCTCAGAGATCTTCAGAAGATCCTGACCGTCATAGATGATCTCTCCGCCTTCAATGATAGAGTTGCCTGCCAAAATTCCCAGAATCGCCTTAGAGG
>CAVGBV010000027.1:6731-14276 GCA_963627615.1 Alloprevotella sp. | reverse complement strand
CCAGCGTCTCTCCAGTCGCCAGATCAAAATTGATGCCGCGAACTGCCTGTACCTTACCATTCGAGGTTCGGAAGGAGATCGTAAGATCTCGAACTTGTAGTTTGTTCTCCATAGCTTAGTCCTCCACTCCTCTCGTTGACGGGTTAAATGCATCACGCAGTCCGTTGCCGAACAGGTTAAACGAAATCAGCAGCAGAGCGAAATAAATTGCCGGGAAGAACATAGCATGCGGAGATGTCGTCATGGCTGTCTGTCCCTGGCTCATCAGCGTACCGATACTGGTACCTGCCAGTTCCTGCAGGTTGATGATGCCCAGATAGGTCAGGTTGGTCTCGGAACTGATAACGCTGGGAATAATCAGCGCGCAGCTTGTAATAATCGTTCCCAGAGAGTTCGGGAAAATATGCTTGAACATCAGGCGCTTATCCGATGCGCCCAGAGTTCTGGCTGCATGTACAAATTCCTGATTCTTGAAACGGTAGAACTGCTTACGGGTCAGGGCCGCCATATTGATCCATCCGGTCAGTACAAACGCGAACAGGAAGGACGGAACAACACCTACCTTCTGTGCCAGATGCAGCTGGAACAAGGTTGCCACTACGATAAAAGGTACTCCGGACAGAATATCACAGATTCGGTCCATCACCATATCGATCCGGCCGCCGTAATATCCCTGGATCGCACCATAGATCGCACCGATCGTCAGGTTGATCGCCGATACCAGAATCGCAAAAATCAGGGAAAATCTGGATCCAATGCCGATACCGGCAAAAAGATCCTGTCCCAATGTATTGGTGCCGAAGATATAGAACGGCTCATTTCCGTTCATATAAATATAATAGTTATAGTAGCAGACACGGCACTGTACAGAGCCGGATTTTCTTGCGCTGTAAATATAGCTGCCGTCATCGCCTTCAACTCGGATACTGTTATAAGGAGCACCCTCAATACCGCTGTTGGTCGAATATACCGGAACAAAGTTGCCGTTTTCATCCAGTACAGCAGCGCCCTTGGAATCTACCTGATACCAGAGGTTCGGGTTATCCGTAATATCCGAGATCGCACTGGGCTCTACATACGGATAAATTACCTGAATTCCTGTCTCATTCTGGAACTGCTGGATCTTCTCAAACTCCGAATAAGAGAATACACGGTATACGATTCCTGTCTCATAATACTTGTTGGTTTCCAGCGTATAGGAATAAGTGGTTCTGTCCTGACCGCGGTATTTCGCCGTTGTCGCAACCGTACCTACGACTTTGATAACAGGATCCATCCCTGTTTCCGTCGCGATTCCCTTCCAGTAATTCATCTGTACTTCATTCTGGCTGGACCTGGTAACCGCGCCATCAAAAATTCCCAGATTCATATCCGCAATGGAACGGACAAACGGGGGCGCATTGGTATATACCTGATCCTTATCCGTCATATCATATGGAGAGATGATCGGCGCGACGATTGTAAATAATACCAGAAAAGCCAAAATATAGGCAGCAATAACAGAAGACTTATTCTTCTTGAAGCGAATCAGCGCGTCCGCAAAAAAGCTGCGTGTCTTGGTCTCCAGCTTCGTATCATGAAGCTTGGCATCCAACTGTGCAAAAGAAAATTTTTCCTGAGGAATATGCTCATATTCCATATTGTTCTGATTCTGTATGCTCATTTCTTCGACCCCATTCTGATTCGCGGATCAATGAATCCGTAACTAATATCCACTATGATTGCCGCCAAAAGTCCGATAACGGTATAGAATACAGTAATCAGCATAAACAGCGGGTAATCCAGTCCTACAATGGAGTTCAGATACAGTCCACCTACACCCGGCACGGAGAAGATCTTCTCAATAATCAGCGAACCACTCATGATACCGATAAATTGTCCGAAAATGGACGGCAGCACGACTACCATACAGTTTTTAAGCGCATGGCGTACTGTTGCCTGCGCACGGGTCAATCCCTTAGTCCGCGCCAAAAGCATAAACTCACTGGTCAAGACCTCTGTCAACTCCGCGCGAGTCGTTCTGGTAAAGCCTGCGATTACACCCAGGGACAGAGACAGTACCGGCGGAATCATACTCACAAACATGGGCCATGAGAACCAGTCCGTTCCCGACTTCATCAGGAATGGCAGCCAGCCCAGCTTGTAGGACAGAAAATACTGTATCAAAAAGGCATATACAAAAGAAGGTACTGAAATCAACACCATCGTCAAGGTCGAAATTGTGTGATCTATCCAGGTATTCTTCTTAAGCGCCGCCCAGATTCCCAGGAGTATTCCGATCGGAATACTGAAAAGAATTGAATACAGATTTACCACCATTGTTGCCGGAAGCTTCTGAATAAAGATCCCCGCAACATCCTGTCCAAAGAACAGTACATCGCTGACGCCCCAGTCACCCTTGGTGAAAACGTCACGCAAAAAGATACCGAACTGTACCAGATACGGCAGATTATAACCGGCCGCTTCACGGCGTGCCTCAACAATCGCAGCCTTCGGGTCGCCCGGCGGCAGCTGCGCCGGCGGCAGCATTCGGATTAGAACAAAGCACATCAATGTGATGATAAAAAGCGTCATCAACATCAGCAAAAGTCTTTTTATCGTATACTTAACCATAGTTTCCTCCAACCTATTCATGCGCTCAGCCAACGACAGTTCTCAGGCACAAATATTTGTTCTTATAACAGCAAAATATTGCAGGATATCGCTCCGGCAATATTTTGCTGTTATACCTTGATTATACGGAACGGCCCCCTAAGGGACCGCTCCGTTGTAAGTCCATTACTTATGAATTAATAGGTCAGCTCGCCGCCCTGGCTAGCAACATAGGCAGCCCACTCAGCATCATCATAGTTGTACTTCAGATATTCAATACCACCAAAGCTCAGTACCGGATTGAACTCGTCTACAACATAGTATGCCTTCTGGCTCAGCAGCTGTACAGAAGCGTTCTGAAGCATCGGGATGTAGTCGTAGGTCTGCAGAACAGCACCTTCGATTGCAGCCAGAATATCCAGTCTCAGTTCCTGATCAACAATGCCGTTGCCAAAGTTGTACTCAACACCATTAGAGGTTACAGTCGTACCATTCAGAGCGTCAGACCACTGCTTCAGGTTCAGTGTTACATCCGTACCGTTTACATTGAAGGTCAGGTCTGTAGCGGTTGCATCGAACCAGTTTGCATCATACTGCTTGGAAGGATTGGTGTACAGATCCGTCAAGCTGAACGGATTCATACGAGATCCCTGCCATCCTGCCAGTACGGTATCTGCCAGACCCTGACGGATCTTGTTGGACCAGTCATTGCCGTAAGGAGCAGACTTAACAAACTTGATCTTGCCTTCGAACGGAGTACCAACGGTAACTTCGCTCATCTTCTCGTTCAGGTAGTCAATGGTCTGCGTCATGAAATCACTGTCCGCAGCCAGAGAATACTCGATCGTGATCGTCTGATCAGAGATGCCGTCGCCGTCTGCATCGGTGATGAATCCAGCAGCAATTGCCTCATCATATGCCTGCTTGTACAGCTCCTTAGCAACCTCCGGATCATAACCGGTGATAGAAGAAACAGCCTCATCCAGATTAGCGAAGGAAGCGGTATCTACAGAGTAGAAATCACACAGAACCTTCTTCGCCGCATCCGTGCTGCGATAACGAGCACCGGTATCCGGATCATAGATGTACAGATTACCAATCAGGCCGTAAGCGCCGGAACGTGCCGGAGAAACGGTTGCAGCAAACTGCTCCTTATCATAGGTAACAGCAACTGCCTGACGGAAGGTCTTCAGAGACAGAGTCTGAATATCGGTCGTGGTTGCGTCGAAGCCGTCGCTTGCTTCACGGCTGTCCAGAGCGGACTTATAACCGTTCAGGATCAGGAAGAAGATTGTCTCAGCTTCAACAGAGTGAGCATATTCGCTGTTTCTGTAGGTCGCGAAGTCCTCGGAGCCCAGACCATAGGTCATCAGCTCACCCTTCAGGAACATCATCTTCTGAGTAGAAGACTCTGCCACAACCTGAGTATCGATTACATCAGTCATGTACATATCATAGGTCTGGCCATCGGTAGGATCAACATACTGATGCTGTCCATCGGTATAGCCATACCAAGTCTCGTTACGCTCAAAGCGCATGGACTTGCCGCTCTGATACTCGGTCATCTTGTAAGGACCATAGCTCAGGGTCGTCTCAACACTGGTGTTGTAAGTAGAGGTCCATACATCGCCGTTCTGCTTCAGGCAGCTCTCATACAGATCCTCGTTTACGATCCAGTTGCTGGTCAGAGAATACAGCAGGTCAAAACCGGCCAGAGACTTGCCGAATACCAGCGTGATCTGGTAGTCACCAGACTTGTAGCATCCAACGGTGCTGAAATCAACACCATCAGCATATGCAAAACCATAATATACTTCATCCGCGAAATAGCTCTGACCAGTTGCAATGCTGTCTGCGTCATCGCCGTAGCACAGCGGATAGAATGTCCACATCTCATTCAGTGTCAGAGGAGTCTCTACAGTCTCATCTGCCGCATCCAGAGAAAGAGCTTCAGAGTTGATGGTGGATCCGTCGAACGGATTGTTCTCGAAGTCATAAGCTGCGCCAAAAGAATAATTCCAGTTGATGTACGCGGTAGAATCACCGTACTTCTCCAGGAACTCTTCGATTGTAGCAATGCCTTCGCGCTCCATCATAGTCGCTACGCTAACCGGTGTTACCTTACCCTGGTTTGCATAGTTCTCAGCACCTGCGATAACCATATCGCCGCTGTAGTAGTCAGATGCACGATAGTTGATCAGGTCCGGATCCAGCAGACGCTTCATAGAATATACATAAGTATCTGCATTGATCGGGGTACCGTCTTCCCAAACAGCCTTGGGGTTCAGGTCGATCGTGTACGCGTATCCTGCAGTCGCGGACTCAGGAATGTTGAACTCCGGATGATCTGCCTTTACCTGCTCGGTAACGTCTACCGGCTCGCTTGCAGCCATCTCCGGGATGATCTTGTAGCCGCTGTAGGCTTCCTTGCCCTCAACAGCGTGCAGGTCATCGTTAAATACAAATCCGTACAGACCTACGCGGATACCGCCGGTATCGCTCGGATATGCATCATCCGATGTCTGATACGTATGAGGGTTCCAGTTTGTAGCCAGCTGGCTTACAGCGTCTGTATAGGTGTAAACGCCAGCTTCGCCTGTCAGACCTTCGTCCGTGCTGTCTTCCGATGTGCTATCGGCAGGCGTGCTGGACTCAGCTGCAGCGCTGCTGTCCGTAGCTGCACTGCTGTTGTCGGCCGGGGTGCTGCTGCATCCTGCCAGAACGCTGGAAGCGAGCATTGCTGCTACGAGAAGAAATGCTAACATTTTCTTCATTCTTCTTTTTCCTCCTTTTTAGTATCCGGCTGAAGCCGGACCCATTCTCCGCATCTATATATTTTATGCGGACTCTACTATTCCCAAGGAACAATAGGTTAGATCTATTATATCATTCTTCTGCATTTTGTCAATACTAATAATTCATTTTTTCGCCAAAATTTAGCCATAAATCCGCCCAATCTTCTCCACTAAAAAAGAATTTGCAGTACACTGTTGTTTTCCTGCAAATTCTTTATAATATGATTTGTTCTACTGTAATATCTCTTCCAGCATCTTCGGAGACAGATATTCCATGGAGAACTGCTCCTCCGAAATAATCTGTTTTGATAGCTGCTGTTTGCTCTCCTGCATCTCCAGAATGCGTTCTTCGATCGTATTTTTGGCGATCAACCGGAAAACCGTCACCTTATGCTTCTGGCCGATCCTGTATGCCCGGTCGGTTGCCTGATTCTGCGCCGCCAGATTCCACCACGGATCATAATGGATTACAATATCAGCCGCCGTAAGGTTCAGACCCGTCCCGCCCGCCTTGAGCGAGATGAGAAAGATCTGCGTGTCATCCACATGAAAGTCCCGAACCATCTCCGCGCGCTTTTCTTTCTGTACGGAACCAGTGAGCATATAATAGGTAATCCCCTGTTTCTGCAGCTGCTCTGCCAGAATCTCCAGCATCGAAGTAAACTGTGAGAAGATCAGCACCTTATGCCCTCCGCCGACAGCCTCTCCCACCAGCTGCATGCAGGCTTCCAGTTTGGCTGACCCACCGCTGTAATTTTCGTAAATCAATCCCGGATCGCAGCATACCTGACGAAGCCGCATTAGCTGTGCCAGAATCTGCAGTTTGCTGGGCGTATCTCCTTCTGCATTCAGCGATTCTCTCAGCTGATATACTCCGGCATCGTACAGCTTGCGCTGCTCCTCCTGCATTCCGGCATAGACCGTAATCTCGTTCTTATCCGGCAGTTCCTTAAGAACGTCATTCTTAAGCCTGCGCAGAATAAAGGGACGGATCATGCGCCGCAACCGCTCCGCTATCCGATCGTCAGCATTCTTGACGATCGGCCCTTCAAATTCCTTTTGGAACTTCGGATAGTTATAGAGCATCCCCGGCATCAGGTAGTCAAAGATACTCCAAAGCTCACTCAGTCGGTTCTCAATCGGTGTTCCTGTCAGAGCAAATCGGCTGACTGCCTGAATCTTCTTGACCGAACGCGCGGCCTGTGTCAAATGATTTTTAATCATCTGCGCTTCATCCAGAATCTGATACCGGAATACATGCTCCTGATACAGCGCCAAATCTCTCTTTAACAGATCATAGGAAGTAATCAGAATGCATCCCGGCCTCTGCCAGACACGCTGCAGCTGTTCACTCCGCTCCGCCGCGCTGCCGGCAATCACTTCCTTGTCCAGTTCCGGCGCAAAGCGATCCAACTCGCTCTGCCAGTTATAGATTAACGACGCCGGGCACACCACCAACACCGGTTCCGTCTTTTCTGTCTCTTCCAAACGATAAGCCTGCAGCAGAGTAATCACCTGCAAGGTTTTTCCAAGTCCCATATCATCCGCCAGAATTCCTCCGAATCCCATGGAATCCAGCGTGCGCATCCATTGATACCCTACTTTTTGATAATCCCTCAATGTTTCCTGCATGCCCTGCGGGATCTCGTATTCTCCATCCTCTACCGATTTGATTCGCCGCACCAGCGCTCGGAATCCCTGATCCCTGGTCATCTGAACGCCCTCTCCGCTTCCGCGCAGAACCGCATCCAGATACGCCGCCCGATACCTGGGCAGCAGAATCTCTTCTGCCTTCAGATCTTTTCCCGTCAGATGCAGACCATCCAGGAGCTCGGATATAGTAGACAGTGAATTGTCCTCCAATCGGATAAACTGTCCGTTTTCCAAGCGGAAGAATCTCTTTTTTAAGCGATAGCTCTCCAAAAGCCTGCCCAGTTCCTCGTACGGCAGTTCATCTGAAGTAATCTGCAAGCTCAGGAGATCGCTCTTGATTGAGATTCCCGCGCTCACCCGTGGCGGCCGGCTGATCTTAAGCTTTCTCAGATCCTCTGACATCCAGACCTCTCCCACCTGGGACAGCACCGCATTGCCTTCCTCGAGAAATTCAAAGAATTCCTCGTCGGTGTCCAACGCGAAGTATTTTTCTTTACGGTATATC
>CAVGBV010000027.1:3963-6721 GCA_963627615.1 Alloprevotella sp. | reverse complement strand
CCGAACTGCCTGCATGGCGGCAGACTCTCTCGCGACATCCCGATAGGTATCGCCTAGGCGCACCGGCTCAAAGATATTATAAACTCTGTCGCCGTACTCTGTCTCCAAACGGCACAGAAGCATATCGTTTCTACCTTGTTCGATATAGATTCGGACATGCGCTTCCTCCGGTATAAACTCTGTCAGGAGTCCCTCCGGCATGCGCACATCGCAGTAATTTTGCAGAATCGGCAGAACCGATACTCCCAGAACAGCCAAGTCCTTTTCTGCAATAAAGAGTTCCTGCTCTTCTGCCTTGGCGCACTGACGCAGAAAAGCTCCACAGTCCGCGCTATACTCCTCTCCGCACAGGTACAGTGTATCTCCCACCTGCACAATCAGGCCTTCCGTTCCTTCTTCCAGCAGAAAGAACTCCGTCTGGACCAGAACGCCTCCGTCGCTTTTGCTGATGTAGACCTCCAGACGCGGATCCTCCCGCACCACCTTAAACTCCCTGGGACGCCCCATCTGGATGAGAATCGTTTTGCCAACACAAAGCCCCGCTAACTCCTGTAAATAGCGAGGAGTCAGCGGGAGCTTTCTTCGGTTTTCCGGCATCTCCAGCACCGGGCTTTTCAACCGTCCCAGTTCCTCCACCATATGCACACAAAAATCCAGCATGGGAAGACTGTCATGGCTGAACGCACTGCGGTCATGAAGAAATTCTAATTTTTTTCCATAGCTCACACGGGCATGGCGATGAAACTGCTGTACAAACTCTGGAATATCCTTGAGGATATATTTGGTCGTGATTCCAATCCGAAACTCCACCGACGCTCCTTCCGGCTCGAGATAGAGCACCGGTGAAAGTTCTACCTTTTCTGCGCTTTTGCCCTGGAAATAGCGCGCACTTTCCCGTAAGGCATACGACCGCAGCATCTCCTTGCCATACTCCGATGTCACAGGATGCATTGCCGCCTCTGTTTCCTTACTTTCTGCCGCCCTTACTTCTTCCATAGCATCAGCGCCTCTCTTGTTTATTCTCTCCTTAATGCTTCAATCGGATTCAGGTTCGCCGCCTTAATCGAGGGCAGCAATCCGAAAATAATTCCTACCGCCATAGAAAACAAAACGGACAGGACGATCGCCGGAATACTGATCGCAACCGGTGCGTCCGACACTTTCGATACAACCTGTGCCAAAGCGATTCCAAGAACCACTCCCAGAATGCCTCCCAGGCTCGTCAAAACAGACGCCTCTGTCAGAAACTGTCCCATGATCTTATACTTTCTGGCTCCCAACGCTTTCTTAAGACCGATCTCCCGGGTACGCTCCGATACCGATACCAACATAATATTCATTACGCCGATACCTCCTACGAGAAGGGAGATACTGGCAATCCAGATCAGCTGCTGATTGGTCGCTGCCGACAGATCCTGCAGATTCTTGGCCTGCTGAAGCAGGTCCGGACTCTTATAGAGAATGCTCTGCGTCGTATCCGTCTCCTGGATTCCTGCCCGCGCATTCAAAAGATCCGCCGTCTTTTTACCAGCCTGTGTCATGGCTTCCGTACTCGTTGCCTTGATGGCTACCATCTGCGGCTCATCATACCGGTATACAATGGGCCATGCGGCTGCCGGGATAAAGACCCGGCCGTTGCCCCCCTGGTAATAGTATGTATAGTAATCCTCTTCCGAATTGATCTCCGGCATAAAGGCATCAGACTGCTGTACTATACCGATAATGACAAAGGGATCTCCATCCATTTCGATGGTCTTGCCCAGTGCGTCCTCTCCCGGGAACAGTGTATCTGCCGCCGAGCTGTCCAGAATCGCTACTTTTCTCGTTCCGCTGTACTCCTTCTCGGAAAACATCCGTCCCGTCAGCGGCTGATATCCATATACATCAAAATAGTTGGAGTCGATCCCTGTCACATATCCATTTCCCAAAGAGGTGTCCAAATGAAACACACCTTCATAAACACTTCGTTCCAGCACCAGAGACGCCTTATCTACTTCCGGAATCTCCTGAATCTGCTCCAACACATCCGATGTAATCGGCACAAAGTTCTCCGGAATCGTCGCCCAGTTAGGATTCAAAGCGTCGCTGCCTTGATACAGCCGAACCACGACCGCATTATTTCCGGAACCGATAATCTGCTGTTTGATCTGCTCATTGGTTCCCTTGATCGTAGACACAATCGTAATAATAGCCGCGATACCGATGATGATTCCCAGCATTGTCAGAATGGAACGCATCTTATGGGACCAGATTCCCTGAAATGATAATTTAATATTTTCCAGCATTGCGCTCCCCCCTTATACCAATCCGTCACTCTGCTGCACAGTCTTAACACCCTCCTGTGCCGCTTTACCATATGGAAAAGCAATCAGATCATCCAGTGTCAAACCGTCCAGAATCTCCATGTAATACCCGTCGGACAGGGAGCGTCCCAATGTAATATACCTTTTTTCCAGTACGCCGTTGTTGTCCGCATATACATAGCTCTGACCATTCTCTTCCCGGATATACATTTTCGGGATGCAGAATGTATCTGTATCCGTCTGTGCGGACAGCGACAGATCGATATACTGGCCCTCTTCCAACGCACTGTAATCATCAAAATAAACCGTAAACGGATAATAGGAAACATTGAGATTGTCGCTGCTGCTCCAGCTCTGCGCTGAAGTCGGGAACTGGCCGATCTCCGTGATGGTGCCCTCAAAGCTCTCGCCGGTCATCCACGAACTGCCGGTCACTTTTTGTCCCAGTGTAATCT
>CAVGBV010000027.1:0-3953 GCA_963627615.1 Alloprevotella sp. | reverse complement strand
GTGTAATCTTCGCCAGATTGAACTCACTCATAACGCCGGTCACATAGAATCCTTCATTTCCCGTGACCACCGCCAGAGGCTCACCGATCATGGCACCGTCCGGCTGCACCGAAGTAACCTTTCCGTTCACTTTACTGCGGACCACTGTATCCTCCAGCTTCTTTTGGGTCTTATCCAGCTCCAGCTCCGCCATCTTTTTGCTGATCTCCAGATCTCGGATCTCCATCTCCTTCTCCTTAATCTGTCTCTGCAGCTCTTCTTTCGTAGGGCCGACAGGGGTCGGGTCAGGGTCGGGGTCAGGAATCGGATCAGGATCCGGTATGGGCTCCTCGTCACTGGAGTCTTCGCCGCTGGAATCCTCTCCCGGCGTATCGCTATTCTTAATATAGAGGTTATACAGGCCGCCCTCTCCCAACTCCAGATTCAGATATCCATCCTGAATCGCCTCTTCCGTGAGGAGATTGGATCCGACTACGGTCACTGTAGCATTCTGATTGACATAAAAAACAAGATTCATCGACAGGACCATCTCCTTGGGGAGCTTCTCCTGTGCTACTACCAGAATCATGGCGTTCTCATCCAGTTTGGTCAGATACACTCCCAGATCCCAGATCTCCATCTTCTGCGGCGGCGTCAGGTTCTCTGTCGTCATGTACCATGCGTAACGGAGTCCTTCCGCCGGATCGTCCAGCTTGTATTTCTCAAACACACAATAGACCGGATCCAATCCGATCCATCTCTCATAAAAGCTCTGCATCAGCTTGGTATTCTGCGTGATCACATAGCGATACGGATCCTTGATGGTTCCGGTTCCCGCATAGGGCTTGCTCTGATCGGTCAGTACATCGATCGGCGTCATATCCGGTTCGTCAGTTCCGGAAGAATCCTCTGACGAGCTGTTCTCTGCGGAAGACTCCTCCATGGAACTCTCTTCCTTTGAAGAATCTTCCTTTGAATCTTCCATGGAGTCTTCCCTGGAGTCTTCCTTAGAGTCCTCTTGGGAATCTTCTGAAGAACTCTCCTCCTGCGACGACTCCTCCTCTTTACTGTCCTCTGCGGAAGATTCCCCTGTAGAGATCTCCGCGGAAGCACTCTCCTCATTCTGCGTAATCCGTACACTCAATGAAGAGGCATCCGAAGGCGTCGTATTCTTCAGCCGGTTCAGTTCCTTGATCAACCGGTCGTACCGGACATCCATCGCGTTGATATTGAGCTGCTGCCGTTCCGCTTCCAGCTCGATCGTCGTCGGATCATAGCTCAGGATCGGATCCCCGATCTGAACCTTGTCTCCTTCCTGTACATAGAACTCCTGCACCAGATTCTGGCCGTCCGCATAGATCCTCTGAGAATAACCGGATTGCACAATACCATAACTCGTATCGTTCTCCCAGTAGTCGGTTGCCAGATACATCACCGGCTGCACCTGAATGGTCAGATTCTTATTTTTATTGGCTGCAAAATAACTGATACTGCCTACTACAATCGCCGCGACAATAACGACGCTGATCACAGGTATCAGAATCTTCTTCGCTTTTTTTGTCATTTTTCATCCCTCTCATCCCTGTTCCGCAGCTCTCCGTCCCGGATCATCATTCTGCGTCCGGCGTGCTCCGCGATCTCAGGCTCATGTGTGATCATAATGATCGTAACCCCTTCGTCATTCAACACATGAAACAACTCCATGATCTGCTCTCCCGACTTGGTATCCAGCGCTCCCGTAGGCTCATCTGCCAAAAGGACGCTCGGACTGTTTGCCATCGCCCTGGCAATCGCCACCCTCTGCTGCTGTCCGCCGGAAAGCTGATTGGGCCGGAAGTTCATTCTCTCCTCCAAGCCTACCTTTTTCAGCATTTCAGCCGCGATCTCACGGCGTCTTGCCGATTTTACTCCGGCATAGATCAGAGGCAGCTCCACGTTTTCCAATGCGCTCTGTCTCGGCAGCAGATTAAATGTCTGAAATACAAAACCAATGCATTCATTCCTCAGTTTGGCCAGTTCCTTGTCGTTTTTCGTCAATACATCCTCTCCATTCAGGATATACTGACCGGAAGTCGGAAGATCCAGACAGCCGATAATATTCATCAGCGTCGATTTGCCGGAACCAGACGGCCCCATAATGGATAGAAAATCCCCCTTTTCTACCTGGAGCGAAACATCCTTCAGAACCGGCACTTCGAGTTTCCCCTGCATATAATTTTTATAAATATGCTTTAATTCCAGAATCATTGCACCATATCCCCCAGCCCAGGCTCCTGCGCTATATCCGTGCTCTTGTTTCTGGTTGCCGCACGTCCTTCCTTCATGCCTTCCTGCGGAAAAGCAATATAATCCTCCGCGTTCAACCCATCCAGAATCTCATAGGTATCCTCTACCTCATAATATGTTCCCAAGGTTACGATCCGCTTTGTGATCTTGCCGTTCTCCTCCGCCCAGACATAGGGGCTTCCCTCATTCTGTACAATATATGCTGAAGGCAGAGCCAGTATCTGCGTCCCGTCTTCCCTCTGCGAAGCGCTGATCAGCTCTACAAAGACATGTTGTCCCAGAATCAGATTCTCATAGGAATCCAGTACTACATAAAACGGATACTTTGAAGACGTCACAGAACTGTCCTGTGAGGCATAATACATGCCGCTCATATTATTATCCTCTTCCGGCGCCGTGTCGATCTCCTGAATCGTACCGGTCCAGGTCTCATTCTCATCTACACGGGAGCGGATCAGAACCCGATCGCCTACAGAGATCTCCCGGATATTCTGCTCGTTGATCTTGGCCTTCACACGGTATTCTCCCATAGCCATCAGCGTGATGAAGTTCTTCTGCTGTCCGTACACATCACCAGTGTTGCCGTCCAGCACAGTCTCATCCATACTCTGTACAACGCCGTCCATCTCACTGTAGACCGTAGTGTTCTCCCTCTGGCTGTTGAGCTTATCGATCTCGGACTGCTTTACCTTTTTATCATACTCTGCCTGCTTGATCGACTGATAACGGCTCTGGATCTCCACCGTATACTCCAGCTGATTGTCTTCGGGAGCCTTTTCCTTCTCTGCCTGCAATGTCGCAATCTCACTATAATACGTATCGATCGAATTGTTCAGCTTTTCGATCTCTAGCTGCGCCTGCTCTATGGACAGCTCAATATCATCCGTATCATATACAAACAGCGCGTCCCCCTGCTTTACTGTCTGTCCTTCTTCTACAAAGACCGTCTTGACCGTGCGTCCTTGCTCCGGATTGATCTTTAGTGTCATCTGCGGTTCAATCATCCCTGAAAAACGGTTCTGTACCCCTGCAAAACCGTTGATCCCCGCAAGACGTCCTACACTGTCCACATACACCGCGCCTCCTGACTGTGCCGCGTTCTCTCCGCAGCCCGCCAGCATCAGCAGCGCTAATGCGGCCGCAATCCAGCGTCCCCGTTTTCTTTTCATTTTTTACATCCCCCTTTAAAAAAGTTTATACCCATTTTTCAGTATAGCAGATATTGTGCTGAAACACAAGGGAGTATTTCTGAAGATTTTATTAAAACTGACAAAAACAAAAGCGTACAAAACAGGGATGCCTTGTACGCTTTCGATCTCTTTATGCCTGATTTTTCTGGTAGATCAGCCACAGTCCATCCAACAGCAGATTATCATCCTGAATGAATGGACGCCTGCAATACGGGATAATGGAAGATGCCAGTCCGCCGGTCGCGATCAATGTCGCCTTTTCCCCCAGCTCTTCTTCTATTCTCTCCGCTATCCCATCCATCATGACTGCCGCTCCCAAAACGCTTCCGGAACGCATACTGTCCACACTATTGGTGCCGATTACATGCCGCGGTGCCGTCAGGTCTATATGCGGAAGCTGTGAAGTATGATCTGAGAGGGCCGCCAATGCCGTCCTGACTCCCGGCAGAATCACAACGCCGCGAAAATCCCCCTTGCGGTCAATGACTGAAGCCGTCG
>CAVGBV010000026.1:9703-25606 GCA_963627615.1 Alloprevotella sp. | reverse complement strand
AACGCGCTCTATGACGCGTTATGGACAGAATTAAAGGCATCCATCGGAAGTTAATTCGGTAAAAGCTCCCGGGGCCGTCCGTAACTCCTGCCGGATCTTGCGGAAACGCTCCGGCACCTCTGAAAGTTCCATCTTCTGCGGCGTCTCAATCGTACCGGCCTCCTTGGCTGTTTCATAGTACCAGCATTTATACTCTACAATCTGCATGGTATGCCGCAATTCTTCCATCTGCTTCCTCAAAACCTCCTGCTGGTGGCGAAACATAGCAAGACGCAGTTCAATGGTATCATCCCCCTGCAGCGCCATCTGAATATATTGCCGGATATCCTTGATGGACATTCCGGCTTTTTTCATACATCCAATGATCTGCAGCCATTCAATATCGGATTCCTGAAACATGCGGATGCCGCCGGAAGAGCGCTCCACAAACGGCAGCAAACCCTCCTTATCATAATAGCGCAGGGTGGAGGCTGTAACCCCCAGCAGTCTGGCCATTTCTCCCACAGTATATATCATAAATGATTCCTCCAGAAAATTTAAAAATACTCTTGACTTAAAGTGTACTTTAAGTTGTAAGATATACATGAAGTTCAAGAATATCATACAGTCCGACAGAAAATCTGTCAATAGCGGACTGCACAATGTGGAGGTTTTTACTATGAAATATGAAAACAAAGAAGCATTCGAGCAGGCAAACATGTTTGGGACAGGCACCCCCAACACCGCATATGCTCAATATTTTATCGGAGACTCTTTTCTGAATCCGCTGACGGATCCCAAAGGCGTCCTGTTTGCCGCCAATGTGACATTTGAGCCTGGATGCCGCAATAACTGGCATATCCACCATGCCGCGGAAGGCGGCGGTCAGCTCTTGATCTGTACTGCCGGCGAGGGATGGTATCAGGAAGAAGGCAAGCCTGCGGTCAGCCTGCATGAAGGAAGCGTCATCACGATTCCCGCCAATGTCAAACACTGGCACGGCGCGAAAAAAGACAGCTGGTTCAGCCATATCGCAATCGAGATTCCCGGTAAAGAATGCAAAAATGAATGGTGCGAACCGGTGTCGGATGCGGAATACGCCAAACTGTAAAGGAGGAACAATCATGACCTTACAAGACTATACCTTACCTAACGGTATCCATATTCCTAAATTGGGACTTGGCACCTGGATGATGGATGATCCCACCGCTTCAGGAGCCGTCCATGCGGCTGTAGAATTGGGATACCGCCTGATCGATACAGCACAAGCCTACGGAAATGAACAAGGTGTCGGCGAAGGTGTACGCACCTGCGGAATTCCCCGTCAGGAACTGTTCCTTGCCAGTAAGGTAGCTGCCGAGCTGAAAACTTATGAAGCCGCGGCAGCATCCATTGACGAAACCCTGAAAAAAATGGGACTGGACTATCTGGACCAGATGATCATCCACTCTCCCCAGCCTTGGAAGGAATTCCGCGCTTCTAAGCGCTACTTCAAGGAAAATAAAGCTGTCTGGCGTGCGTTGGAGGATGCGCAATCCGCCGGTAAGGTAAGGGTGATCGGTGTATCCAATTTCTTAAAAGATGACCTTGAAAATCTGTTAGCCGATTGCCGTGTAAAACCAATGGTCAATCAGATTCTGCTGCATATCAGCAATACTCCTCTGGAACTGGTGGATTTCTGTAAGGAACAGGGCATCCTGGTCGAAGCCTATTCTCCGATTGCTCATGGAGAAGCGCTTAAGAATCCGAAGATCTCCGAAATGGCCCGCAAATACGGCGTATCTGCCGCGCAGCTCTGCGTCCGTTATGCTATTGAGTTGGGAGCCGTCGCACTGCCCAAGACGGCCAATCCGGCACACATGAGTGAGAATGCTCATATTGATTTCGCGATTTCCGCAGAGGATATGAAGACTCTCATGCATACGGCACCTATCGCGGATTATGGTGAATTCAGCTTTTTCCCTGTATTCAGCGGTAAGCCCCTGGCATAAACGCATAAAAAAAGATACAGCCACACGTTCACCGTATCACTGTATCTCACATACTTTTGAATCCGGCGCTGATTATGTCAGCGCCCCTTTTTGTTTCATCCGGTCATAATTATGCAGCCAATCCGACTTCAGGAAATAGATCAAAAAGACGATCGAGCTTAAAAACCATGTCAGCGGATATGCTGAAAAAACGACTTCAATCCGGCCGAATAATGGTACGACAATGGATATATAGGTTACACGCAGTACGCACCAGATCGCCAGCATAACAAACATCGGTACGGTCGGCTTGCCGGCGCCCCGCATAATTCCCGCGATACAATGGGAAAAAGCCAGGAAACAATAGAACAGAGCCTCCATTCTTGCCTGCTTTACGCCGATCGCGATCACACCGGCGTCTCCCTGAAAAAGCGCCACCAAAGGTTCCGCCAGCACGAACAGGGTAACGCCGATCAGCTCTGCCATCACAACCGAACAGAGAATGCCAAGACGAGTTCCTTTCTTTGTTCTATCGTATTGCTGCGCCCCCAGATTCTGACTGACAAATGTCGTAAGCGCCATCGAAAAACATGTGATCGGTAAAAAGGCAAAGCCCTCCAGCTTGGCATAGGTTCCGCAGCCTGCCATCGCATTGGCTCCAAACGCATTGATATTGCTCTGAACAACCACATTGGCAAAAGCGATAATCGAATTCTGGACACCGGACGGCAGCCCGAAGCGCACCACCTGTTTCAACATCGGCAGATCAAAACGAATCTTACTGAGGTGTACCTGATATACTGTTTCGTAATGGCACAACCGGTACAGGCAGAGTCCCAAACTGACGAATTGCGCGATTGTTGTAGCAAAGGCGACCGACCAGACACCCCAACGAAAGACACCTACAAACAGCAGATCCAAAGCGACATTGATAATAGATGAAAGGATCAGATAGTATAGCGGATGTCTGCTGTCCCCCACTGCCTGCAGAATACCCACACAGAGATTATACATGACAATCGCGATGGCTCCGGCAAAATACATCCGGAAATACGCGACAGAATTCTCCATTACATCCGGATCCGTTCGCATCAATGCCAGAAGCTGCGGTGTCAACGTCATTCCCAGAACCGTCAGCAGAATTCCCGCCGCGAGTCCAAAAGCAAGCGTGGTATGCACTGCCGTCCGCAGCCCGTCATATTCCTTAGCGCCATAATATCTTGCGATCACAACAC
This sequence comes from Alloprevotella sp., assembly GCA_963627615.1. GTDB lineage: Bacteria > Bacillota > Clostridia > Lachnospirales > Bianqueaceae > Faecimorpha. The sequence goes on along the minus strand of CAVGBV010000026.1, from coordinate 22,422 downwards.
CGGCTCCGGTCGCGATTCCATTAAAAAAACCTACCAAAAGAAAGATCAGGCTGCCGGAAGAGCTGACCGCGGCGTAAGCGTTTTTATCCAGAAAGCGCCCGACAATAAACGCATCCGCCGTATTATACAGCTAAAGATATTGCCAAGTAGGATGGGCATCGCGAAAAACAGCAGGCCCTTCCACATAGAACCTGAAGTCAGAGAATTCTTCATTTATTTTCCTTTCCAATAGCCCCTGTTTCCTTCTCAGCCTTTTTCTCCCGGTTCTGCAGCATGTCCATGTTCTCCCAAAACGCCTTAACCAGCGTCTTGACTGACGCCAGCATATTGCGCTGTTCCTCGCTGTCCAGCTGCTGCCAGGACCGCAGCATGGCTACACCGCTCTGCATCCAGTCCGCACTGATCTCAGACATCGTTGTCTTTTCCGGAGCACTCAAAATCTCAAACGCAGCGTCAATGATCCTGCCTCGCTTCTCCTCATCCATCGCCTGAAGCCAGCTCTTCAGCGAATGGTCGATAAACTCGCTGCTCTTTTCTACTCCCTGCGCCGGTATCAGATGATCCCGCAGCACCTCCCAGGAATACACATTATGCTGCTGCAGCCCAGTCTCCGTACTATGAATCACCTGTCTGGGCTCTTCATGCTCCAAAAGCATTCCGACTACAGAATTCTGCGGAATATATGTCAGAATCCGTTTACAGATCCGCTGATACTCCGGTTTCTGAACAATGCTCTGCGCAAAGCCCGGGCCATCCATATTGTACACCTGAACAATTCTATCCTGGAGCTCCTCCCCGCAGAACGCCGCCGAATATACCGCCAGATTTCCGCCCTTGGAATGTCCCCCTACATAGATCTTGCCGGATGCGCAAAGGGCTGCACGACGCAGATATTCTGCCGCCTGCCTTTGTCCGGGAACCGTCTCCATAAAACTCATATTAAAATCTTCTTTCCAGCCGACCAGTGTGTTATCTGTTCCCCGGAAAGAAACAAAAATATCCTGATCATTCAGCCGAATGGTCACCGCTGAAAACTGCTTCTCCTGATCCGTATCCAGGACATTCACATAACCACAGAGCCGCATGCCTCCAAAGCGTTCACTCTGTGCCGCCAGCTGCATCATCGGTCCGTCATCCGGCCAAAGAAGATGATACCCTTGCGTTGACGTGAGCTCCTGTACCGCCTGCGCCATCGTCTTTCCCGCATCCCAATCTTCGGCCAGAACTCCGTCCATCGGCAAATACGAAACACGTGACAAAATCAATGCGTCTACTTCCTGAAAACGGGCTGCCGCAAGGCTTAGATCTCCTCTCCACTGTAAGTAGTCCAACATATTCATAGCAAAACATCCTTTCTTTTGGCAGCGTATCATAAACTCCCTCACTGCTCATACAATGTAAAAACAAGTATCAGCGGAGAAGACTATGAACAGCTATACTCTCTACAAACATAAACAGATCGAGGAACGCGCCGTCGAAATCGCCAATTATATCATTGAAAACAACGCCACCGTACGGGAAACCGCGAAGAAGTTCGGCATCAGCAAAAGTACTGTACATAAGGATGTAACCGAACGGCTATCCCATATTGATCCTCTGCTCGCCGGTCAGGCCCGCAGGATTCTGGACGTCAACAAATCCGAGCGGCACATCCGGGGCGGTATGGCAACCCGTGAAAAGTATCTCAGTCTGAGTCAGGCACAGCACCGGGATACCTTTTTCTGAGTTTCCGACACAAAACGCACCTCCGCGGTTTATCCCCTTCGGCGGTGCGTTTTGCGTCAAACAGCGAACTGACTATTGTACAGATCCGCGTAAAATCCACCCTTCTGCAAAAGCTCTTCGTGATTGCCCTGCTCGATAATATGTCCGTCCTTCATCACCAGGATCACATCCGCTTCCCGAATCGTAGACAGACGATGCGCGACGATAAAGCTGGTGCGTCCCTGCATCAGACGCGCAAACGCTTCCTGAATCTTAATCTCTGTACGGGTATCGATTGAGGAAGTCGCTTCGTCCAGAATCAGCATAGGCGGCAGACAAAGCATCACTCGCGTAATACACAGAAGCTGCTTCTGTCCCTGAGACAAGCCTCCTCCATCCTCGGTAATAACAGTGTCATAACCATGGCTCAGACGCTTGATAAAGCTATGCGCATGCGATGCCTTCGCCGCGGCGATGATCTCTTCCTCTGTAGCGTCCGGCTTTCCCATCACAATATTTTCCCGGATGGTTCCGCTCTTCAGCCAGGTATCCTGCAGCACCATGCCATAGGACGCACGCAGACTCTTACGTGTCATCTCCTGAATATCCGTCCCGCTGACCAGAATCCGGCCGCTATTGACATCATAAAACCTCATCAGCAAATTGATGATCGTCGTCTTGCCGCATCCTGTCGGTCCGACGATCGCGATTCTCTGTCCGGGCTTCGCATGCAGGCTGAAGTTTTCAATTAGCTTTTGATCCGGTACATAGGAAAATGTTACATTCTCCAGCGTAACCGATCCATCCGGATTCTCCAGCTGAATCGCGTCCGCCGCTTCCGGCTTCTGCGGCTCTTCTTCGATCAATTCAAAGATTCTCGCGGCACAGGCCAAAGCGTTCTGCAGCTCTGTCACAACACCCGAAATCTCATTAAACGGCTTGGTATACTGATTGGCATAGCTTAAAAAGCTGGCAAGCTGTCCGACACTGATCCCGCCGCCAACAGCAATCAACGCACCGGCAACACCTACGCCTGCATATACAAGACTATTGACGAATCGGGTCGCCGGATTGGTAATGGATGAAAAGAAGATCGCGCGCAGGGAACACTGTCTCAGTCTCTCGTTGATCTCATCAAAACGCTGCTGAGACTTTTTCTGATACCCAAAGGCCTGCACCACTTTCTGGTTTCCGATCATCTCATCGATCAAACCGGTTTGCTCTCCTCTGGTGGAGGATTGAAGCTGAAACATCGCATAGGTTTTTCTCGCGATAAAGCTTGCGACAAACAAAGACACCGGAGTAATCACCACAACGACCAGTGTAATTGTCACATTCATCGTCAGCATAAAGATCAGTGTCCCGACAATCGTAAGGACACCTGTAAACAGCTGTGTAAAGCCCATCAGCAAACCGTCCGCGAACTGATCCACGTCCGCGATAACCCGGCTCACTACTTCGCCGTAGGAATGTCCGTCCACATACTTCAAAGGAAGGATCTGAATCTTCCGAAAGGCCTCTTCCCGAATGTCCTTGACTGTATAATACGTAATCTTGTTATTGCATATATTCATGATCCACTGCGCCAGAGCCGTTCCGCCGATCATAATGCTCATCTGCACCAAAAGCTTCCAGATACCGTCAAAATCCACCTCTCCTGCCTTAACAATCATATCGACTGCGCGGCCGATCAGAATCGGCAGATACAATGTCAACGTAACCGTGACCGCCGCAAAGATCAAGGAAAGCGCCAAATAGAACCAATATCTTTTAATATACCGCAGAACCTTTCCCAACGTGCCCTTCTGCTTACCTTTCTCCATGGGTCTTCACCTCCTTGGGAAACTGAGAATAGTAGATTTCCTGATATACCTCGCAATTCTCCAGCAATTCAGAATGGGTTCCCGTACCCACGACCGCTCCGTCATCCAATACCACAATCTGATCGGCATACTGAATCGATGCCGCCCGCTGTGATACGATAAACACGGTGATGGAAGGATCCATCTCCCGAATCGCCTTACGCAGCTTGGCATCCGTTGCATAGTCCAGCGCGGATGCACTGTCATCCAGAATCAGAATCTCAGGATGGCGCACCAACGCTCTCGCGATGGTAAGCCGCTGCCTCTGGCCGCCGGACAGATTCTTGCCGTTCTGAGCGATTCTGGCACCCATACCGCCCTCTCTGCCTTTGACAAACTCCCAAGCCTGCGAGACCTCCAATGCTTCCCGCATCTCTTCCTCATTGGCATCTTCCTTACCCCAACGAAGATTCTCTTCGATTGTGCCGCCGAAAAGCACCGCTTTTTGCGGCACAATGCCGATTTTACCCCGCAGCTGCTCTTCCGGATATTCTTTTACGTCTACACCGTCTACAAGAATCTTTCCGCGCGTCGCATCATAAAATCTGGGAATCAGGTTCACCAGAGAAGACTTGCCGGAGCCGGTGCCGCCGATGATACCTACGGTCTGTCCCCGCTTCACGTGAAGATTGATATCCGACAGGGCTTCCGCGCCTGCGTTCTTATAGGTGAGCCCTACATTCTCAAAGGAAATGATCTCTTCACTGCTCACGCAATCTTCTGCCGGCTGCTTGGAGAACTCCATGCTGGATGTCTGCTCAAACACACTTTCCACGCGGTTGGCACAAGCCAGCGCCTTGGTTACGGTAATGATCAGATTGGCCAGCTTGATCAGCTCTACCAGAATCTGAGACATGTAATTGACAAGCGCAATGACCTGTCCCTGCGTCAGCACGCCATCTTCTACCTGCCACGCTCCTGTCCAGATTAAAACAAGGATCGCGACATTGATAATGATATACGTAATCGGATTCATCAGAGCGGAAATCCGTCCGACAAACATCTGCATCCGTGTCAGAGAAGCGTTCTCCTGATCGAATGCCTGAATCTCACTCTCTTCCTTATTGAACGCACGAATAACACGCACACCGCTCAGATTCTCCCTGGTCCGCCGCAGAACGCTGTCCAATCCGCTCTGCACTTTTTTATACAGCGGCATGCTAACAAGCATAATACCGAATACTACGATGGAGAGTGCCGGAATCGTAACTACAAAGACCGTTGCCGCACGAACATCGATCGTGAACGCCATTACCATCGCGCCGAATACGATAAAAGGCGAACGCAGGAACAGACGCAGTACCAGATTGACACCGGACTGCACCTGATTCATATCGCTGGTCATACGGGTAATCAGAGTAGAAGTACCCATCGTATCCATCTCACTGTAGGACAGGCTCTGGATATGCTCGAAGAGCGCAGACTTAACCTTAGCCGTAAACCCTACCGCTGCCTTGGCTGAAAAATACTGTGCCGTCAAAGAACAAGCAAGACCGATGACGCCCAGGGCCACCATCAGGATGACCATCCGCACGATATAGGGAATATCCTTCTGCGCAATACCCACATCAATAATACTGGTGACGACCAGCGGCACCAGTAATTCAAAGGAAGCCTCCAGCATCTTAAACAGCGGCGCCAGAATACATTCCTTTGTATACTCTTTCATATACTTAAGCAGTTTCTTCATGCTTTCCTCCTCATGATCTTTTTGTCGCCTTATATCATATCATAAAACCTTTACCATGAAAACCCCTTTTTCTTATTTTACATTTCTCAGCTTTCCATGAAAAACGGCCCCTTTTTGTAAGGGACCGCTCTATCATTGCTTTTTTTCAGCTCTCCATAGAATCAGATAATAGATCAGGCACAGAAGGATCTGAACCATCGAAGAAGAGGGTGTAGCGAGTCCAATCATAAAAAGGGTCACGCCGCTGATCTTACTGATTGCGTAAGCCACCGGTATTCGCACCAGAAACGCTCCGACAATCCCCTGCAGCATGATAAACCATGTTCTTCCGCAGCCATTAAAATATCCGATAAAACAGAACAGGAACGAAGTCAGAATGGTATCCACCGCATACGCCTTCAGGTATTGTGCCGACGCCTGGATAATCTCCGTATCTCTGGCAAAGATGGCTGACAGGGCATCTCCGTGAAAGAACGCGGCATATGCCATGATAAGGCCGGCCAGTATCGACATGAGCATTCCATATCCCAGTGTCCTGCGGGCACGCTGCGGCTGCACCGCTCCGATATTCTGCGCGACAAAAACAGAAATCGACTGCATAAAGGCAGAAGGCACCAGCATGATAAACCCGCACAGCTTCTCTGCCACGCCGACTCCCGCGGAGGCAATCACCCCCATAGCATTTACAATAGCCATCAGAACCAGGAAGGAGATGCTGACAAGAACATCCTGCAGTGCTACCGGAATTCCCAGCTTCAGGATCCGACCGATCTCGCCGCTGCGTAAACGTATGTACTCCTTCCGCATTGTAAAGGGCAGGCCTCGTTTCAGGATAATCCACAGCGTTATCGCGACGCTTATAGCCTGCGCCGCCACCGTCGCAATCGCCGCGCCGGCCGTTCCCATATGAAATACGGCAACCAGCAGGAGATCTCCCGCAATATTACATACGCACGCGATCATAACGGAAACCAGCGGCATCTTGGAATCCCCAAGTCCTCGCAGAATACTGCCCAGCACATTATACGCGGCAATAAAAACAAAACCGATCGCACAGATCCGGATATATTCTACAGTTTGCGCGAACGCTTCCTGCGGCGCCTGTAAAAGCGCGGCCATCGGCTCCGCTAAGAGCAGGATCGCTCCCGTCATAATGACCGCGACAATACTGAACAGCCAGATTCCGCCGCCGATCGCCTTGGCTGCCCGTTCCGGCGCTTTCTGTCCCATATATTGACCGATCAGAATCGTGATTCCCATAGCCAGTCCGCTGATCAGGACCGTCATGGTCTGCATGAGCTGGCTGCCGGTCGATACAGCCGATACATCCGCCGCGCTGGCATACTGACCTACGACCAACAGATCCACCGCGCCGTACATCGTCTGCAAAAACAGTGCGGCAAGCACCGGCAGCGCAAAACGAATCAGGGGCAGCACAATCGCTCCCTGCGTAAAATCCTGTGTTTTCTTCACTTTCCTTCTTCCTTTCTCTGATATTTCATCAAAAAAACCGGATAAAATATCGGGCGCAACTCCCGACATCTTATCCGGCCTTGTACTGCGAATACAATCCTCCGATGTATTTATTTTATACCATATTTTCCTGTCGCTGTCAAGGATTTTCCCATGGGCGAATCCCATGGATACTCTCCTTTTAAAATGGTTATACTGTCTTTCGAAAGGAGTGATTCTATGAAAACCGCCATTATCTTCCGCTCGAAAACAGGATTTTCCGCCCGTTATGCCCGTTGGCTCGCCCATGCCCTGCACGCGGACCTGTACCGTTACCGCACAGTCGACTGCGACTTGCTGACTGCTTATGATACCATCATCTATGGTGCCGGCTTCTATTGCGGGCGCCTCTCCGGATGCGGGTGGTTCCACAAAATCTCTGAACCGCTCACAAAGCAGCGCCTCATCGTCTACGCCACGGGTTCCATGCCTCGCGTTCAGCCACGTGACCTGCAAAAGGAATGGGACATGTCTTTCTCACGTGACTTTCAAAAACGTCTGCATCTCTTCTACCTGCCCGGCGGTATGAACTATGCCGTACTGAATCCCATCGACAGCATGCTAATGCGTTTATACCGACACGCCATGCTGTTGTCTCCGTTCACGGCTCCGGATACCCGACGCCTGATGCTGCGCCTGGACCGCTCTGTCAGCTATCTGGACCACGGTGCCATCCAGCCGGTTATCAACGCAATTTGTACTGATAATTTTCTTAAATAATGATCGGATTCATCGCCGAGGCCGCTTCCTCCGTCACCTCTTCTATGCTTGGAATCCGGCCTACCACATTTTCTACCAGCCAATCCATCGTGACAATCTTTTCCGTATCCAGAACGCTGCCTTCCGGCACCATGACTTCGCCGTCCTGATTATGAATCAGTCCCTCAAAAACCATCAGTGAGCCGTCCTTGATCGAACGCTTCAGCACCTCAACCATGTGCTTGGTACGGTCCGGCAATGCCTGTGTATACACCACATCGATCACTCCGGCCGCCATTCCCCACCAATAGTTAATCGCCTTGACCGCGCCGTCTCCGGCAGAATCATTCTCCCAGGATCCGCTCAGAAGACTTCGGATCAGCTTCTTGTAGAAGATTCCCCAGTTCCAGACCGGCATCGCGATATTGCGCACCGTCCCATCCTTTTGCAGCTGATATACTCCAAATCTTTTAGAAACATTCTGCGGGGTAATCATGTCCTGATTGGACAGAATATCAATACCATTCTTTTTCAGGAGTTCCGCAGGATTCCCCTGCGGCTCCTTGAGCGCGCTCCATTCCAGATAGACCTTGGCTCTCGGATTCACAAGCTGCGTTCCAAGCGCAAACGCATTGATACTCGCCATCGTAGAAGCCGTCGGATAATCGGCAATATAACCAATCCGATCGGTCTCCGTCATAGAACCCGCGATCGCTCCGGTCAACATCTTCGCTTCAAACATCCGGCCAAAGTAGGTTCTCAAATGCTGATAAGGCACATGCACCGAACAGTTGAGGAATCGCACCTCCGGATGACGGATGGCTGCCTTGAGACTTGCCGTAATCAGCCTCTGAGAAGTGGTAAAGATCACGTCGTAGCCCTCTTCCGCAATCCGGCACAGCGCCTCGCACCCTTTTTCTCCATCGATCGGAATCCTCTCATAGCTCTGCGTCTGAATCTGTCCTTCAAAGGCTTCATCCAGATATAGTCTGCCTAATTCGTGCGCATAGGTCCAGCTGGATTCATCCTTGCCGTCCACATAAGCAAACGCGATCTTCAGATTCTGCTTGGGTCCCTGCGTGAAAAGTCCCCAGAAGCCACGCTTGGCCGGCGTCTCATCCGGCTGTGTATAAATACCGATAGGCTCTTCTTTCTCCAAAAGCTGCAGCTCCGGCCAGAGTCCCTCCAGCTCCGTTTCCATCTCGCTCTCTGTTTTCCGGTACATATTCTTGTACCCGAACACCATAATATATTTCAAAAAGGCATCGCCCGTCGTAATCTTCAGCTGGTCCCCTTTATGCGCTTTATAAACCTTGCGGAACTGGTAATAATTGGTTCTAAAAAAACTGCTCTTCTCCCGATCTTCCCAATCCTTGGCCGCTTCCATGCCCAGCGTCTGAAGCAGCTGATCAAAAGATCCCTCCTGAGAAAACCACAGGAAATTGACCTGACTGATCCTATAAAAACGTAAAAATTCAAAATAGATTCTGGACTCCTTGGTATTGGTCCGTCTCGGAACCATCCTTGTCACCTGCGCCGGAATACTGACCGCGCCGAAATATTTCAGTACGCTGACACGCTTATTGCCTTCCACAACATAGAAGTAATTCATGTATTCATATACCTGAATCGCATGCCGGATTCCTTCTTCCAGATGACTCTCGCACAATGAAATCCATTTTGCCGAAAACTCCGTGCCATACGGCAGAAGCGGCATAAAATTCTGTGCGAAAGACAGACTTCTAGCATGGCTGTTGGTTCCGACAATCTTATCCAGCGGAATATCCATAACTCCAAGGCTCACTTCGGAATCCATGTCGATTCCTGCCGTATCCTCCTCCAGCACTCTGAGATACGGAGACTGCCCATTGGCTCTGGCGTCCTGAAACGCCTTGCGTCCGCTTTTTAATGCTTTGTCGTAATCTTCTCTTGACATTGCAATACCTCCTCTCACGCCACTCGGCGTGTACAATCCTACTATCATAACCTCCCTTATTGTATCATTCTGTTCCGCTTTACGCAACTAAATTCCCGTAAAATCTTAAAAATCTGTGAAACCCATGAATTCACTTGCATTCTCTTTCTAAAAAACGTATAATATTTTTAATGTATTTTTGACATAAGAAAGATACATTGGTAATAATCGTAAGGAGTGATTGCTATGCTTTGTCAAATCTGCAAGAAAAATCCGGCCGTCATCTTTATGAATAAGCTGGAGGGCGGAAAGACAACCCGTCTCGCTCTCTGCCTTGCCTGCGCTCATAAGCAGGGAATGCAGCTGAAAGAACTCTTTTCTCAAAGCGGTATGACAGATGAACAGGCTGAGGCTATGAATAAACAGATTGCCGATATGATGCAGGATGTAGATCCGGAACAGCTGAGTCAGGAGATGGGCGCCTTGTCTTCTATGATGCCTCCCGGACTGATGGATATGCTCTCCGGCTCCACGCCGCAGGGCGGAGAAGATGAAAACGGAGACCTGCCCACGGAATTTACCGAGGAAGATCCTTCGGCATCTTCCTCTGATACCGAAGAAGATGCGCTGCGCAATAAACGCCGTGCCAAAAAAATGCCCAATCTGATGCGCTACAGTACCAGTCTGACAGACCAGGCCCGCGCCGGAGAAATCGATACCATTGTAGGCCGCGATAAAGAAATCGAACGCGTTATGCAGATTCTGAACCGCCGGACCAAAAACAATCCGGTACTTCTGGGCGAACCCGGTGTCGGTAAAACCGCCATCGCGGAAGGTCTGGCACTTCGAATCGCCCGCCATCAGGTACCGGTCAAGCTGCTCAACAAGGAGATCCGCCTTCTGGATCTGACCGGCCTTGTCGCCGGAACACAGTTCCGCGGACAATTTGAAGGACGCATGAAGGGAATCATCAACGAAGTCATCCAGGATGGCCATATCATTCTCGTAATTGACGAAATCCATAATCTGATCGGCGCAGGCGACGCACAGAACGCGATGAACGCCGCCAATATACTAAAGCCCGCTCTGGCCAAGGGACAGATTCAGCTGATCGGTACTACGACACTGGATGAATATCGGAAATACATTGAAAAGGATTCCGCTCTGGAGCGCCGTTTCCAGCCAGTCATCGTGGACGAGCCCTCCCCTGAGGAGACGGTTGAAATTCTGAAAGGAATCCGTCCTCATTACGAGGCCTTTCATAACGTATCCATTCCTGACAGCGTTCTTGAAGACGCGGTACAGATGTCTACACGCTATATCCATCAGAGATATCTTCCGGATAAGGCGATCGATCTCATCGACGAAGCCGCCGCAAAGGTCAATCTTCATAACGAGAGTCTGCTTAAACTGGATGAACTCAAGCGCCAATTGACCTCTGTCATTCAGCGCAAGGAAAACGCTGCGTCCCAGGAGAATTTTGAAGAGGCCGCCAATTGCCGTTCTGAAGAGCTGCGCCTTCAGGCGGAAATCGACCGGGTTCAGGCTCTTTGCGACCATGTACCGCTGACTCGTGAGGATATCGCACAGGTTGTGGAATCCTGGACCAAAATCCCGGTGCACCGCCTTACAACCGAGGAATCCGATAAGCTGCTGCACCTTGAGGAACGGCTTCATCAGCGTGTTGTCGGACAGGATGCCGCCGTCAGCGCTCTATCCCGCGCCATCCGGCGCAGCCGCTGCGGATTCCGCAATGCTCACCGTCCCGCTTCCTTTATCTTTGCGGGGCCGACCGGTGTGGGCAAAACAGAACTGGCCAAAACTCTGGCAGCAGAGCTTTTTGGTTCTGAGGACGCGATGATCCGTGTGGATATGTCCGAATACATGGAAAAGCATACGGCCTCCAAGCTCATCGGCGCGCCTCCGGGATATGTGGGCTATGATGAGGGCGGACAGCTCTCCGAAAAAGTACGCCGCCGCCCCTATTCCGTGGTCTTGCTGGATGAGATCGAGAAGGCCCATCCGGATATCTTCAACATGCTGCTGCAGATTCTGGACGATGGACGGCTGACCGATAATCAGGGACGGCTGATCAATTTTGAAAACACCGTAATCATCATGACCACCAACGCCGGTTCTCACCTCTCCGGTCATAGTCTCGGCTTTACCGGTAATCAGCAGGTCGCCCTGACCCAGCAGATTCAGGCGGCACTCAAGGAAGCCTTCCGGCCCGAATTCTTAAACCGCGTGGACGATATCATCACCTTTGAGCCTTTGACACATGAGGATCTGCGCAAGATTGTGGAACTGATGCTTAAGGACATCTATAAGGCTGCTGCCGAACATGATATGAAGATCACAGTCGCCCCCGCGGTCATGGATCATCTGGCAGAAAAGGGATATGATCCCGCCTATGGCGCCCGACCTCTCCGCCGATTGATTCAGCGGGAGATTGAAGATGAGATTGCCGAGCAATATCTCGCCGGAAAAATTCAAGATCATGATACAATTTTTATAACTCTCGATGCAAATCATAAAATTACTATTGAAAAACGAAACGAAATCGTGTAAAATAATAGTAAATACTGGTGTGTTTCGAAATAGGAACACACTTTGAAAGGAGCAATTTTGCAATGGAATCATTAAACAAAGCATTATTAAATTCTGACTTCCAGTTCCCCGCAGACGTAAAGGTTTCTCCCTGGCAGGATCTGCCGGAAAAAATTCTGCAGTTTGGCGAGGGCAATTTCCTTCGTGGATTTGTAGATTGGATGATTCATCAGATGAACAAGCAGGGCCTTTTCGGCGGTAAGGTATGCGTAGTACAGCCTATCACTTTCGGTGCTGTCTGTGATATGCTGAACGCTCAGGACGGCTTGTATACCATGATGCTGCGCGGTATCTCCGACGGCAAGGTTGTCGAGGACAAGGAGATCATCAATTCCATCAGCCGCTGTATCAATCCTTACGCTGACTTCAACGCTTATCTGGAGTGCGCAAAGAATCCGGATCTGCGTTTTATCATCTCCAATACCACCGAGGCTGGTATCGCATACAGTGCTGATGACAAGCCGACCGATACGCCTCCGGCTTCTTATCCCGGTAAGCTGACCGTTTTCCTGCATGCCCGTTATGAGGCATTCAAGGGCGATCCTTCCAAGGGAATGGTTATCATCCCCTGCGAGCTGATCGAGAAGAACGGTACGACGCTGCGTGGTATTGTTCTGCGTCTGGCCAAGGAATGGGGCTATGAGCCCGAGTTCATCGAATGGCTGGAGAATTCCAACCACTTCCTGAGCACACTGGTAGACCGTATCGTTACCGGTTATCCGAGAGC
>CAVGBV010000026.1:0-9693 GCA_963627615.1 Alloprevotella sp. | reverse complement strand
CGCGATCACCGAGAAGCTGGGTTATAAGGATAATGTTCTGAATACGGCTGAGCCTTTCCACTTCTGGGTTATCGAGGGCGGCGACTTCTCCGAAGAGCTTCCTCTGGCACAGGCTGGTCTGAATGTCATCTGGACTCCGGATATGACTCCTTACCGTACCCGTAAGGTTCGTATCCTGAATGGCGCTCATACCATGACGGTTCTGGGCGCGTTCCTGTCCGGTCTGGACACTGTAAAGGAATTCATGGATGATGATGTTATCCATAAGTACATGAACAAGGGTCTGTTTGAGGAGATCATTCCTACGCTGGATCTGCCCAAGGAAGAGCTGGAGAACTACACTGCCGCTGTTTCCGAGCGTTTCGCGAATCCGTTTATCCGTCATATGCTGCTGGACATCTCCCTGAACTCCACCTCTAAGTTCAAGGCTCGTTGTCTTCCCTCTCTCCTGACCTATGTAGAGCGTAAGCATGAGCTGCCGCAGGTTCTGACCTTTGGACTGGCTGCTCTGATCGCTTTCTACCATGGTGAGGGTGTAGAAGGACGCGCTATGACCGGTGTTCGTACCGTTAAGGGCGATACTTATAAGATTCAGGATGATGTTCCGGTTCTGGAATTCTTTGAAAAGATCTGGAAAGAATATGCCGCAGATCAGGATGTCAAGGCTCTGACCGCTAAGGTTCTCTCCAATGACGCTCTGTGGGGTCAGGATCTGACCGCTGTCGCGGGCCTGAACGATCTGGTTGCTTCTCATCTTGAGAACATCCTGAAGAACGGCGCTAAGGCTGCTATCGCCTCTATTGTCTAAGTTCTGAAAAAGCGGCGGTGCTACCGCCGCTTTTCTTATATCTTCAGTATTGGGAGGACAAATCAATGAATTATATGCACATTCATCCGAACGACAATGTATTTGTCGCTCTGGAGATCATTCCGGCCGGAACTGTCGTTGCTGCCGATGGTTACAGCGTTACCGCTCTGGAGGAAATCCCCAAGGGACATAAGATTGCTGTCAAGGATATTGCCTCTGGTGAGAATATCATCAAATACGGCTTTCCGATCGGACATGCGATCACCGATATTCCGGCGGGTTCCTGGATCCATACGCACAACATCAAAACCAATCTGTCCGGAACCTTGGAATATACCTATCAGCCGAATCTGACTCCGTATCCGGATTTTCCGGAAGGCAAGGAAGCTACCTTCGACGGTTATGTTCGTAAAAACGGCGATGTCGGCATCCGCAATGAGATCTGGATCGTCAATACGGTTGGCTGCGTCAACCGTTCCGCTGAGGCCCTGGCTCGTGAAGCTACCAAGCTGTATGGAGATAAGGTGGACGGAATCTATACCTTTGTACATCCTTTCGGATGTTCTCAGCTTGGCGAAGATCATCACAATACCCAGCAGATTCTTGCGGATCTGGTCCATCATCCCAACGCTGGCGGCGTACTGGTATTGAGTCTGGGATGCGAAAACAACAATCTGAGCGAGTTCTCCAAGGTTCTGGGCGATGTGGATCCGGAACGGGTTCGTTTCCTGGTAACACAGGATGTAGAAGACGAACTGGAGGCAGGTCTCAAGATCATTGGCGAACTGGTAGAATACGCAAGTCAGTTTAAGCGGACTCCCTGTCCGGTTTCCAAACTGAAGGTTGGTCTGAAGTGCGGCGGTTCTGACGGCTTCTCCGGCATTACCGGCAATCCGCTGGTCGGCGCCTTTTCAGATCTTCTGGGCGCTTGCGGCGGAACTACCGTTCTGACAGAAGTTCCTGAGATGTTTGGCGCGGAAACCATCCTGATGAGCCATTGTGAAGATGAGGCAACCTTTGACAAGACGGTCAGCCTGATCAACAACTTTAAGGATTACTACATCCGTCACAATCAGGTAGTTTATGAGAATCCTTCTCCCGGCAACAAAAAGGGCGGTATCACAACCCTTGAGGAAAAATCTCTGGGATGCACGCAAAAGGGCGGACGCGGCAATGTACGCGACGTTCTGACCTATGGTCAGCGTCTGAAGACACCCGGTCTGAACCTTCTGCAGGGTCCGGGCAATGATATCGTTGCCTGCACTTCTCTGACCGCTGCCGGTGTTCATATGATTCTGTTTACGACGGGCCGCGGTACGCCGGTCGGCGCTCCGGTCCCCACCGTAAAGGTTGCGACCAACACGGCGCTTGCGGAGCGCAAGTCCAACTGGATCGACTATAATGCCGGTCAGCTGCTGGAGGGCAAGAGCATGGACGAGGTATCCAAGGACTTCTTCCGCTATATTCTGTCCGTTGCTTCCGGTAAGGAAACCCGCAATGAGATCAATGGTTATCGCGAAATCTCCATCTTCAAGGACGGCGTTGTTCTGTAAAATTTTCTAAAAAGCAAAACACACGGTGCGTTTTATATTGCATCGTGTGTTTTTTATTGTAAAGAAAAGGACGGATATCGACTCCGTCCTTTTGTTATTTACTGATACAGCGCTGCCCAGGTTGCCTGACCCACGATACCGTCCGCTGTCAGATTCTTCGCCTTCTGAAATGCCAGAACCTGATTGTATGTGCCGGATCCGAAGATACCGTCTACCGCTCCGCAGTCATACCCTAATGTATTTAACCGTTCCTGCAGCTTCTTGACATATTCCTCTACACCTGTCTGTGAACGGCGGATCATCGGGAAAGAAGCATAGTCTTCTTTCGGTGTCTCCGGCACAGACGGAGTTTCTTCTGCCTTTTTCTTGTAAAGCGCCGCCCAGGTCGCCTGCCCGACATAACCATCGGCCGTCAGTCCCTGTGCCTTCTGGAACGCCAGAACCTGATTGTGGGTACCGGATCCAAAGACTCCATCGACCGTTCCGCAGTCATATCCCAATGCGTTTAACCGCTCTTGCAGCTTCTTGACATATTCCTCTACACCGGATTTATAGCGGTACAGCAGCGGATACGAGGAATAATCCTCTTCCGGCTCCGAAGGAGTCGGCGTATCCGGCGTGTCCGGTTTGGTATCCGTATCCTTCTTGTACAATGCTGCCCAGGAGTCCTGTCCTACAATACCATCCGCGTCCAGCGCGTGATCCTTCTGGAACGCGATAACCTGATCATAGGTTCCCGTTCCAAAAACTCCGTCCACCGCTCCGCAGTCATATCCTAACGCATTCAGGCGTTCCTGGAGCTTTTTGACGTATTCCGTCGCTCCTGTCTTATAACGGTAGATCATCGGATATCCTGAAGTATCTATCTCTTCACTGCCGGTATTGCCATTATTATTGTTATTGCCGTCATCCGGTTTTGTCGTATCATCCGGCTTGCTGTTGTTACTATCGCCCTCAACCGCCGCGTACAACGCTTTCCAGGTCGCCTGTCCTACAATACCATCGCTGGTCAGACTCTTCTCTTGCTGGAACTTTTTGACTGCCGCCACGGTTGCGGCGCCAAAG
Source organism: Alloprevotella sp. (assembly GCA_963627615.1). Lineage (GTDB taxonomy): Bacteria > Bacillota > Clostridia > Lachnospirales > Bianqueaceae > Faecimorpha. Next base: position 6,267 of record CAVGBV010000026.1, on the reverse strand, counting down.
ATTCCGTCCGCGGATCCGCTCTCATATCCCAACTGATTCAGCGCCTCCTGCAGAGCCGTTACATGCTCGCCGCGGCTGGAGATCTTCAGGATCGGACGTTCTTCTACAGGTACACTCAGAAGCGGATCCTTATCTTCCTCAGGTTTAGAAGAGTCATTGCCGGAGGAATCCTCTTTGGAAGAGTCCTCTTTGGAAGAATCACTCCCCCCGGATGAACTGTCTTCCTTGGAAGAATCGCCGTCGATCGCCGGGTCATACGCTCTGGTATAATCATATACGCACCAGCCCTCGACCCCTTCGTACTGAATCTTGGCCCAGGTATATTCCGCGCCATAAGCCAGCGCCTCTACCTTGATGTGCGTCTTATTGGGCAGCCATGTTACAACCTCATATTTTGTTCCCGGGCCTCTGCGAAGATTGATACCGCTGGTCGTATCCACGACACGATCCTCTTCCACCTTCAGGTCTTCCTCCGGCGGGTCCGGTGTCTGATTCGGATTGGAGATGCAGACCGCATAATTCAGGATGCACCATGCCGTCACTCCGGAATACGTGAACTTACCCCAGAGATATCCGTCTGCCTGCTTGGTCTCCGTAATGTCCAGCTCCGCGCCGGAAGGAAGTCTGAGCCATGTGCCATAGCTCACTCCGGCGCCATACCGCGCATTGACACTGTCATACAGCCTCCACCGCTCACCCGGCAGCGAACTGCGGCCCTGATACGCCTGATCTACATAAATATATCCCAGGAAACGATAAGTACCGCCGGATAGATAATTGGAACTGTCCTTCTTGATCGTACGGGTCCGGAACATGACACCTTGCCATGCGGACTCAGAAATCACGATATTGTCGCCGTCAATCGCTTCGACAAAAGCTACATGTCCTTCATCCTGATCCCATTTATCCCATACGGCAACCGCGCCGACTCTTGGCTCGGAACCGTATTCATACACACCCCAATTGATATTATCGGTCCACCACTCTCCGGCATTGAATGTACTGAGTCCGGGTCTCGTACCATAATATTCATAAGCTCTGCCCCACGCATACGCAGTACAGTTCGGCATTCCAAAATATCCCGTCGCTTCAAAAGCATTCATCATGCTGAAGTAATACGGATTATCGCTGGAGGGCGTTTCATATCTCGGCAATTTGGTTTGAAAATATTTCTCATCCGCAGATGCCTGGACAGACACGTCCGCAGAGTTCTCTGCCGCCCCAACCGGCAGCGTCTCCGTCAGCATAGCCGCGGCCAACATCCAGACAACAATCTTGCGAAGTCTTTTCATTGCTATACTCACCTTTCTTATACGCAATCTACGATAAAATATACCATTTTTCGCGTTCTCTGTCAATTGTTTTTTAACATCCGCAATATTTTTGTAACTTTTGACATGCCCTTTAGAGAGTGCTTGCATTCTTCCGCCTCCTATGATATGATGAGAAAAAACTGGAGGTATTGACCATGATTCATCTTTCCGAATTTGAAAAACGCGCCGTACCACTGCGTGCTCTGGGTATTATCGTTTCTCAGGACGGCCGTCAGCTCGTCCGTACCCTCTGGGACGATTCCTGCCGCCGCAATATCTATTCTGCCAGCAAGAGCTTCACTTCGATGGCTGTCGGAATCGCTCAAAAAGAAGGATTACTCTCCCTTGACGAAAAGCTTATAGACGCCTTTTCCGAGGACCTGCCGGAGGACATTTCCGATCCCCTGCGAGCCGCCACAGTGCGTGATCTTCTCACAATGTGTCTCGGTCAGGAAAAAGCCTTTCTTATGGGTGCCGAACGACCTTACTATAAAGATCCCGACTGGGTACGCCTTGCTCTGCGCCAGCCCTTTTCCTGCGCTCCCGGCACACATTTTCTCTATAACAATGTCGGTCCCTACCTTGCCGGAATTCTCGTACAGCGCCGTGCCGGATGCGATCTTGTCCATTATCTGATGCCCCGTATGTTTGCGCCTATGGGAATCTCCCTGCCTACCTGGGAAACCGATCCGAATGGCATGACCTTTGGCGCCGGCGGTCTCTTCCTTACAATCGATGAATTACATCTGTTTGGTCAGCTATTGCTGCAAAACGGAAATTGGAACGGAAAACAGCTCATCCCCGCCGAATGGGTGCAGGCGGCAACATCGAAGCAGGTGGAGAATTCCAGCGGCGGCTATGGATACCTGTTTTGGGCCGGTCCCGAGGGAAGTTTCCGTGCGAGCGGTAAATACGGTCAATCGGTCATCCTCCTGCGCGACAAGAATGCTGTCATCACTGTCACCGCAGAATGCCGTGACTCCGCCAGTCTTCTCCGTGCTATCTTTGAAGAGATCTATCCGCAGCTGTAAGGCTGCGGTTTTTTCACACGCAAAAAAAGAGAAGTGATATCACTTCTCTTTTTATCAAAGCTGCCTATCAGATTTGAACTGACGACCTCCGCCTTACCAAGGCGACGCTCTACCAACTGAGCCAAGGCAGCTTATCAGCGTCTTGCGCCAACAGATGATATTCTATCATAGACCTCTTAAAAAGTCAACCCCTTTTTTGACTTTTTTATAAAAAACCAGGGAGCCGCAAAAACGGCTCCCATTCTCTTATCCTACAATCGGTTTGAAGGAACTCTTCAATGCGACTGTGCGGTTCACAACCAACTGTTCTGGTGTGGACTCCTTGGGATCTACAATAAAGTATCCGTTGCGCACAAACTGGAAATGACTTCCCGCTTCCGCTTCTTTGATGGATGGCTCGATGTAGGCCTCCTCGACGGTCTCCAGAGAGTCCGGATTGATATCGTACTCTTGGGTCTCTTCGTTATATACAAACAGGTGATTGTACAGACGGACCTTGGCCTTTACCGCCGTCGACGCCGCTACCCAATGAATCGTTCCCTTTACTTTACGGGTATCGCAGTTTCCGCCCCGTGTCTCCGGATCATAGGTGCAGTGCAGTTCCAGAATATTGCCTTCCTCATCCTTGATCACTTCCTGGCAGGTCACAAAATACGCGCCCATGAACCGTACCTCGCGCCCCGGCGCCAGACGGAAGAACTTACCGACAGGGTTCTCCATAAAATCCTCCTGCTCGATATACAGTTCCCGTTCAAACGGTACCTCACGCTTGCCCAGTTCCGGATTCTCCTGATTGTTATCAATATGGAAGAACTCGATCTGTCCCTCCGGATAGTTGGTGATCACGACCTTCAGCGGATGAATCACGCCCATAATGCGCTTGCTCTTCAGCTTCAGATCTTCACGAACACAATGCTCCAGATACGAATAATCAATCACGGAGCCGCGCGCCTTCGCTACACCTGTACTGGTGATAAAGCTTTTGATGGATTCCGGCGTATATCCGCGCTTACGCAGTCCTGCCAAAGTAGGCATACGCGGATCATCCCAGCCGTTGACTACGCCGTTTTCAACCAACGCGCGCAGCTTTCGCTTACTGGTGACGATATTCGTAATCTCCATTCTGGCGAATTCAATCTGACGCGGCGGATGCGGAAATACACCTACCTTCTCCACAAACCAGTTGTACAGCGGGCGATGGTCCTCGAACTCAAAGCTGCACAGGGAATGAGTAATCCCCTCCAGCGCGTCGGACAGGGGATGAGCAAAATCATACATCGGATAGATGCACCATTTGTCCCCGGTTCTATGATGATGGGCGTAGTTGATCCGGTACATCGCCGGGTCACGCATATTGATATTGGGAGATGCCATATCGATCTTGGCTCGAAGAATATGAGACCCCTCCGGGAACTCTCCCGCTTTCATCCTGCGGAACAGATCCAGGTTCTCTTCCACACTGCGGTTTCTCCATGGGCTCTCCTTACCCGGCTCTGTCAGCGTTCCGCGATACTCCCGCATCTCCTCCGGAGACAGATCGTCCACATACGCCAGACCCTTCTGAATCAGGATCTCCGCAAACTCATACAGCTTATCATAATATTCAGAAGCATAGAACAGATGATCCCATTCGAATCCCATCCAACGGATGTCCTCCATAATGGAATCCACATATTCTGTATCTTCCTTAGCCGGATTGGTATCATCAAAACGCAGATTGCATCTGCCGCCATACTTGGCTGCCGTACCAAAATCGATGCAGATTGCCTTGATATGACCAATATGCATATATCCATTCGGTTCCGGAGGAAATCGTGTAACAACCTGGCTGTACACGCCCTCCGACAAATCTTTGTTAATCTCGCGTTCGATAAAATTCTCTGCCTCCGGCAGTGCCATGCCCTTTTCGTTTTCTTCCACGACATGCCCCTCCTTTTCTTCATCTTGTATAATATACAGCCCGGCATTCCGTCAGCCGGGCTATAGATTATGATACCACAACTTTTCCTAAAAGAAAAGCCCTTAAATCAAATTTTTATAGGCCAGATAATCCTCGTATCCCATCTGTTTATCCACGAGGCCTTCCGGTGTAAATTCAATGATTCGCGATGCCACCGTCTCCATCATCTGGTGATCATGTGTCGTCAGCAGTACAACTCCCTTAAATTCCGACAAGCCGTTATTGACTGCTGTAATCGCTTCCAGATCCAGATGATTGGTCGGCTGATCCAGCAGCAGTACATTCGACCCATACAGCATCATCCGCGCCAACATGCAGCGCACCTTTTCTCCTCCGGACAGAACCTGTACATTCTTGTACACCTCATCCCCGGAAAAGAGCATTCTTCCCAAAAATCCTCTCAGATACGTCTCTGTGATATCCCCCTGGGAATACTTCTGCAGCCAGCGGATCAAGTCCTCGTCGCATCCCGCAAAATACTCCGTGTTGTCCTTGGGAAAATAGGACTGCGAAGTCGTATTGCCCCATTTGAAGGTTCCTTCATCCGGCTCCATCTCTCCCATCAGGATCTTGAACAGAGCCGTGGCGCTGTTTTCATTTTCCCCTACAAACGCTACCTTATCCGTACGTTCAATGCGGAAGGAGACATTGTTGAGCACCTTGACGCCGTCGATGGTCTTGGACAAGCCTTCTACCGTCAGCACTTCCTTGCCGACTTCCCGGTCCATGGAAAATCCGACAAACGGATACCGTCTGGAAGAGGCCGGCAGCTCCTCCACCGTCAGTTTTTCTATCAGCTTCTTTCTGGAAGTCGCCTGTCTTGACTTGGACTTATTGGCCGAAAACCTCTGAATAAAGTTCTGCAGCTCCCGAATCTTCTCGTCCGCCTTACGGTTTTGGTCCCGAATCATCCGCTGCATCAGCTGACTGGATTCATACCAGAAATCATAATTGCCCGTATACATACGGATCTTATTATAATCGATGTCTACGATATGCGTACACACATTATTCAGGAAATGGCGGTCATGAGACACAACAATGACCGTTCCTTCATAATCCATCAAAAAGTCCTCCAGCCAATGAACGGAAGTAACGTCCAGATGGTTGGTCGGCTCATCGAGCAGAATAATATTGGGATTGCCGAACAGTGCCTGCGCCAACAGGACCTTAACCTTCTCGCGGTCACTCAAACTCTCTACGGTCGCGTACAGCTTGTCCAGATCGATGCCCAGTCCCTGCAAAAGCTTGCCCGCTTCCGTCTCTGCCTCCCAGCCGTTCAGCTCCGCAAACTCCCCTTCCAGCTCTGACGCCCTTAAGCCGTCTTCCTCTGAAAAATCCGGTTTTGCATACAGCACGTCTTTTTCCTGCATGATCTCATACAGGCGTGGGTTGCCCTGGATAATCGTGTCCAGCACCGTAAATTGATTATACGCAAAATGATCCTGCTTCAAAATAGACATTCTCTGTCCCGGCGTAATGAATACTTCTCCTGAAGCATAATCGATCTCTCCCGAAAGAATCTTCAAAAAGGTGGATTTTCCCGCTCCGTTCGCGCCGATAATTCCGTAGCAATTGCCGTCCGTAAACTTCAGATTTACATCTGAAAACAGCTTCTGGCCGCCATATTGCAGACTCACATCGGTTACTGTAATCATGCTTCTTCTCCTTTTACAACTTTGCCCAGATTCAGCTTTACAATCTCACTCTCATCGACTGCCTTCTGGATCGCGTTCTCGATATCCGTCAGATGCTCTTCACTCTTGACAATATTGGAAAGCTTGGGCTTGGTCTCCGGATGCTTCGCGACAAAAATCGTGCAGCAATCCTCATAAGGCAAAATAGAGGTCTCATAGGTATCGATCCTCTGCGCAATCTCAATAATCTCCTGCTTGTCAAATCCAATCAGAGGACGGAAAACCGGCATAGTGCAGACCTCATTAGTGCAGTACAGGCTCTGCAG
>CAVGBV010000025.1:15230-28714 GCA_963627615.1 Alloprevotella sp. | reverse complement strand
ATCGGGGATATAATACTGGATTCTACTTTGGGCATCCGGATCAGAACAGCCAGGTATACGACAGCAGCGAATATATAAAACAGATGAATTTTGCAGCCAAAGTGATCGGAAGCAGAGATGGAAAACTTCTGGTGGAGCAGCGCAATAAGTTCTCGGTGGGGGACAGTCTGTATGTTTTGCTTCCGGAGGGAGAGCCGAGATTGTATCCGGTACAGGAGATCCGAAGCATGGATGGGGAAACGAGGGAGAGCGCGCCCCATGCGCAGGAACAATTGCTGCTTACGGCGCCGGATTATAGGATCCCAGAGGGGACAATTCTCATGAAGTGCTTGTAAGATAAGGCAGAAATAAGGATGGAAAAGCACTTTTTTGATATCTGATGCATATAGATGGCACCAGATACGCAAAGAGGTGCTTTTTATGTGGCTTGTTCTGGCATTGCAGTTTTTATTTTTGATTGGCTACGTTGCGGGCAGCGTCGCGTTTCCCAAACCACTGTCTCCGGAAGAGGAGGAAGAGTGTCTGAGGAAGATGCGGCAGGGAGATGAGGAGGCCAGAGAAGAACTGATTGAACACAATATGCGGCTGGTTGCGCATATTGTACGAAAATATTCCGGTATCAGCAGTTCATGGGAGACGGACGACCTGATTTCTGTGGGATCGATTGGGCTGATTAAGGGGATCTCTACCTATCGGGAGGATAAGAATACAAAGCTATCTACATACCTTGCGAGATGTATCGAAAATGAGATACGGATGCTCCTGAGGAGTGATAAGAAAACACGTAATGAGGTCTCGCTCCAGGATTCGATCGGGCAGGATTCTGAAGGAAATACGTTGACTTTGATGGATATTCTGGAATACGAGGGGGAGGATATAAACGGGAGACTGGACCAGAGCGCGGACCGCCGCAGGATTATGCGATGCATGGAAGAGGCATTGGATAGGCGGGAGGCAAGGGTCATCCGGATGCGTTATGGATTGGACGGAGGAGAGGCTCATACGCAGAGGGAGACAGCCGCTGCCCTGGGCTATAGCCGTTCATACATCAGCCGTATTGAAAAAAAGGCGTTGGAGAAGATGCGGCGTAATATGGAGAAGCATGGAGGGAGCTATGAAATCGGATGATCTACTTGTTTTTGAAGAGAGAGTGTGCTAATATAATAGGAGCAATGGATAGTCGCAGAGGAGGAAAGCAATCGATATGGATGACAGAACAGGAAACGGAAGTCGGTTTGATGGGCTTGCGGATTTATATAATGAAGCCAGACCGCATGTACCGGAGTATCCGGTACGGATTCTCAGCCAATATTTAGGCAGAAGACCGCGGCGTGTGGTGGATCTGGGCTGCGGGCCCGGCATCTCAACGATGGTATGGCAGGGAAAGTGCGATGAAGCGATCGGAATTGAGCCAAATGCAGATATGGTGCGTGTAGCCCAGCAGAAAGCAGGAGAAGGAATGCGTTTCTGCAGGGCCTACGGCAATGATACGGGTTTGGAAAACGGATGCGCGGATATCGTGGTGAGCTCGCAGGCCTTTCACTGGATGGAGCCAGAGTCTACATTGGCGGAAATCAACAGAATTCTGGTGCCGGGAGGCATATTCTCGACCATCGATTATGAATGGCCGCCTTCCAGCGGTTGGAAAGCAGAGTTGGCTTTTGCGGAATTTGGCCGCAAGATGGCAGCCATCGATCCGGAAGGCCCCAAACAGGGAATTGTCCGCTGGAGCAAAAAGGATCATTTGAAGCATATCCGCGAATACGGACATTTTGTATATACCCGGGAACTCTTTTTTGCAAGTGAAGAGGAGTGTTCTGCCAAGAGACTTCTGAATATGGCTATGTCCAGGAGCAGCACACAGTATATTCTGCGTCATCATCCCCAGGAAGCGGAGCCTTTGATGCGTGAATTCCTGCAGGAGGCAGAGGAGATTTTAGGAAAGGGAACATTTACGGCTCGGATCAGCTATCGTATGCGGATGGGAGTTAAGGGGGAGGCAGAATGAAACAAAGCAAGTCTTACGAAATGGACATGTGCCATGGCCCCATCATGTCCAAACTGCTCGTTTTTTCACTTCCTCTGATGCTGTCCGGTGTCCTGCAGCTGCTGTTTAACGCGGCAGACGTTATTGTCGTCGGACAATATGTAGGAAGTACTGCTCTTGCCGCGGTAGGTTCTACCGGTTCGCTGATCAATCTGCTGATCAATCTTTTGATTGGTTTGTCCGTGGGAGCCAATGTTGTGGTAGCTCGTTTCTATGGGGCCAAAGAAGAGGAAAAGGTTTCCCAGGCAGTTCATACAGCGACTCTTCTGAGTCTGGTATGCAGTGTGGTGATGGTCGTAGTAGGTATTGTTCTGGCAGAGCCGCTTCTCACGCTGATGGGAACCCCGGATACAGTACTCGGACAGGCCGCGTTGTACATGCGTATTTATTTTGCAGGTCTTCCGGTAATTATGCTGTACAACTTCGGAAGCGCGATTCTGAGGGCGGTCGGGGATACCAAGCGTCCTATGTACTTTCTGGTGATTGCCGGTGTCATCAATGTCATCCTGAACCTGATTTTTGTCATCGTGTTTCATTTGGGTGTCGCAGGAGTGGCGTTGGCGACGGTGATCTCCCAATGTGTTTCGGCCGCGTTGGTTATGCTGTGCCTCATCCGCTCCACAAGTCCTATTCAGCTGCATCTGAAAAAACTGCGGATTCACAAAGAGCAGCTTCTGGCTATGATTCGGGTAGGTCTTCCGGCTGGACTGCAGGGAATGGTATTCAGCATCTCCAATGTTCTGATTCAGTCTTCGGTCAATTCTTTCGGCGATCTGGCGATGGCAGGCAACGCTGCGGGTTCCAATATTGAAGGATTTATCTATACCTGTATGAACGCGGTCTATCAGGCGTGCCTCAGCTTTACAAGTCAGAATTACGGGGCCGGACAGTATAAGAGAATCCGGAAGATCCGCATTCAGTGTCTGCTTTTGGTAACAGTGGTAGGGATGCTTTTGGGCGCGGGAGCGCTTCTGGGGGCTCCGGTGCTTTTGAGGCTGTATTCCACGGATCCGGAAGTTATACAATATGGAATTATGCGGATGCAGATCATCTGTCTGACGTATTTTACCTGCGGCTGGATGGATGTTATGGTCGGAACCATGCGCGGAATCGGCTATTCGCTGCTGCCCATGGTGGTATCTTTGGCTGGAGCCTGCGGATTGAGAGTGGTCTGGATCTTTACGATTTTTCAGTGGGAGAGGTCGCTGCAGACCTTGTATATCTCCTATCCGGTGTCCTGGGTCATCACGGCGGCGGTACATATACTCTGTTTTTATATCGTAAGCCGTAAGATGCCCAAGAACGATATGGAGATGGCAGAAGCATAGTAAAACTTATCATGGGGGGAAGAGGTATGAGTACAAAGGAGTATTTTCCGGACGGCACACCGATCGACGCATGGTTTTATGATACACGGGTGCCGGAGCTGGAGGAACTGGGAAAACAGTATGTATTGACACAATATGGAATATTGGATGACGGAAGGATTCATACGGAGCAGATCCAGGCATTGATTGATCAGGCGGCGGCTGAGGGCGGCGGCGTAATCGTAGTGCCCGCCGGAACCTATTATACCGGTGCGCTCTTTTTCCGCCAGGGAGTCCATCTGTATGTGATGGAGGGCGGAACGCTCAAGGGCAGTGACGATATTGCCGATTATCCGGTTCTGGAGACAAGAATCGAGGGTGAGACCTGCAAGTACTTTGCGGCACTCATTAACGCGGACGGAGTGGATGGTTTTACCATGTGCGGACATGGTGTGATCGACGGCAACGGTCTGCGTTCCTGGAAGGCATTTTGGCTGCGCCGCAGTTGGAACCCAGCCTGCACCAATAAGGATGAACAGAGACCAAGGCTGGTCTATATTTCCAACAGCAGTCATGTCCTGGTGGCAGATCTGCATTTACAGAATGCGCATTTCTGGACGAACCATATCTATCGATGCCATCATGTAAAATACTTGAACTGTACGGTGTTTTCTCCGGCCAAGCCGGTGAAGGCGCCCAGCACTGATGCGATCGATATTGATGTCTGCTCGGACTTCCTGGTTAAGAACTGCTATCTGGAGGTCAATGACGATTCAGTAGTATTGAAGGGCGGAAAGGGACCGTGGGCAGACAGCGCGCCTGAAAACGGCTCGAATGAAAGGATCATCATCGAGGACTGTACCTATGGTTTTTGTCATGGATGCCTGACATGCGGTTCGGAATCGGTTCATAACCGGAATATCATTGTCCGCCGCCTGAAGGTACTGGCAGGCTCCAATCTTTTATGGCTTAAGATGCGCCCCGATACACCGCAGCGCTACGAATATATCACCGTAGAGCAGGTTCAGGGCAATATCGCGCATTTTATCAATATCAATCCATGGACACAGTTCTATGACCTGAAAGACCGAAAAGAGATCCCGTTGTCTTATGCGGATCACATTACGATGAGGGATTGCGACTGTAAGTGCAAGGTATATTTTCATGTGAAGCCGGATACCAGCCAGTATCACCTGACCAATTTTACCTTTGAGAACCTTAAGGTGGAGGCGCAGGAGAATGGATTCTCTGAAGACATGGTTGAGAATATGATTGTAAAAAATGTTTCGGTAAAAGAAAAAGCTTGGGAATAATTTTTTTGATTCGATAATAAAAACCTGGTGAGTATAGAAATATTTAAGAATAAAAAGCCTTGACGGTGTATTTAAGATACAGTATAATAGCCCGGCAAGATGCGAGAGCAGGGAATAATTTACCGAAAGGATGATGAAAATGGGAAGAAAATGGAGACTGGGCGTTCTGGGACTCGGCGAAGGCAGGAGCATTATATCGGCGGCGCTTGCCAGTGATCAGTGGGAACTGGCGAATATATGCGACCTGAATGAGGCGCTGTGCCATGAGAGAATGCAGGAGTTCGGACTAACAAAGTATACACTTTCTTATGAGGAGATGCTGAAGGATCCGAATATCGATGTAATCGGCATCTATACACCGGACCAGCTGCATGCCCGGCACATTATGATGGCGTTGGCTGCGGGCAAGCATGTCATCATTACCAAGCCGCTTATGGTGTCTTTGGATCAGGCGCAGGAGCTTCTGGACGCGCAGCGCGCTGCCGGAAAATACGTTATGGTAGGGCAGAGTTCCCGTTATTATGAGGCGACCATGCGTCAGCGCCGGGATTATGAGGCCGGTAAACACGGAGATCTGATTACGGTTGAGGCGCAGTATATCAGTGATTCCCGATGGTTTTTGCAGAGGGCATGGAGTCATCAGAAAGGCTTCTCCTGGCAGTATAATTTCCTGATTCATGCGCTCGATCTGGCAGTCTGGTATCTGCCGAAGGCAGAAGAGGTATATGCCGCCGGAGTGGTCAGCCAGAATTCTCTGGAATACGATATCCATTGCCCGGACAGCATCAAGGTGTTGCTGCGGGATCTGGAAGGGCATACGGCCAGTGTGACGGGGTGCTATGCTTCTCCAACCTTCCGCAGTCCGATCGATTCCATGATTTCATGCACAGTTCGCGGAACCAAGGGCGTAAGCCGCGGCGGTTCAGAGCTGAAGTATTATTCAAAGTTTGAATGCGAAGGCGCGTCGGGAACCAGGATTGAGGACTTCAGTGATCTGAAGCCGTATTATGACCGGTTTGGCAATGGAACTCATCACGCGGGAGAATATCAGAACTATATCAATTATTTTGCGGATTGTCTGGACGCGGGCAAGACGCCCATGCCGGATCTTCGTGAGGGGATCCGGACGCTGGCAGTGATGGAGGCTGTGCAGCGTTCGATGGACAGTCATACGGTGGTTTTGGTATCAGAGATTCTGAAGGAACGGGGACTGGACGTTTAAGCGTAAAAAAAGCGGGGCTGCGGCCCCGCTTTTTCTGTCAGGAATTCTTTTCTTTTTCAACAAATTGACCATTCACCTTGAGAATGGTGCGGGGTAGAGCGTCCTTGCTGTTCTTCCATGGCTCGTTCTGGTAACGGTAGTCGAATTTTAAGGTAAACCACTCCAGTTCGTCGGCAACGCGGACGAGATTATCCTGTTCCTGCTTTTTTAGTTGGCTGCGGAACTCGTCCAGCTCATCGCCTTTCAGATAATCTGCGGCAGAAGCGTAGAGCGTCAGAAAATGGTCCAGACAATAGCCGCGGGCTGCCTGTACAGTCTGCCGAAAATCCGGCTGCTTTTTCCACATATGGAAAAAGGTCGAAAGGAACCGGGAGAAGGAATCCTCAATTCGATCGCAGATATAGCAGGAATTCTGCCATTTTTGCTGTAGCGTGCGTACAGGGTCGGATCCCCCCGGGGCTTTTTTGGAAAACCATCCCTTGGAGGACTTTCCGGTAGAGAGCTGCTCAAGCGTCTGATCCAGCTCCGCGGTTCGGTGTTTCAGATGAGAATGCAGCATCAGAGCCAGCCCGAGAGAATTGCCGCGGTCATAGAGCTGCTTCATATGGAGCTTGCAAAAGCCCTTTTCATTGGTCAGGCCGCGCACATCTTCTTCCATATAAGAGGGACTCAGGACAAAACCGATGCTGTCGGATTCCAGTTTACGATATATGGCGCAGAAAGGACACTCGCAGTCCGATTGAAAACCATCCATAACAGGAATGGTATAGATTTCTTCTTTCATTATTTTACCTCCAGCTGTAAGATAGCTCTATTATAATCGAAAAAAAGTAATTTGTACAGTAAAACCTCTTGTTTCTTATCCATTTTTGGAGTATAATGAAAATGACGTGTCAATGCACGAGTTTTGAGTATAGAAAGGGAGTTAAGCCATGAGCGCATTTTTGGACAGTGTAAAAGAAAGAGCCAAGCAGGACAAGAAGACAATCGTTCTGCCGGAGTCAATGGACAGACGTACTTTTGAGGCGGCTGCAGCCGTTTTGAAGGAAGGGCTCGCGAACCTGGTGATCATCGGTAATCCGGAGGAGATTGCAAAGAACAGTCAGGGACTGGACGTGAGTGGAGCCGTATTTGTGGATCCCGCAACCTATGAAAAAACAGAAGCGTATATCAATAAGCTGGTAGAACTGCGTCAGAAGAAGGGCATGACCTATGAGATGGCCAAGGATCTTCTGCTGCATGAATATATGTATTTTGCCTGCATGATGGTTAAGATGGGCGACGCGGACGGCGTAGTATCCGGTGCGTGCCATTCTACAGCCAATACGCTGAAGCCGTCTCTGCAGATCATCAAGACAGCACCCGGAACCAAGCTGGTATCCGCTTTCTTTGTGATTGTTGTACCGAACTGTGAATACGGTGCGGACGGCACCTTCATCTTTGCTGACTCCGGTCTGGTGCAGAACCCGAATCCGGAAGAGCTGGCAGCTATCGCCGCTTCTTCTGCACAGTCCTTTGATCTGCTGGTTGGTAAGGAGCCCATCGTCGCGATGCTGTCTCATTCTACCAAGGGCAGCGCAAAGCATGCGGATGTAGACAAGGTATTGGAAGCAACTCGGATTGCCAAGGAAGAGCATCCGGAGATCAAGCTGGACGGCGAGCTGCAGCTGGATGCGGCCATCGTTCCTTCTGTAGGAGCCTCTAAGGCGCCGGGCAGCGACGTTGCAGGTAAGGCCAATGTATTGGTATTCCCAGATCTGGATGCGGGTAATATCGGATATAAGCTGGCGCAGCGTTTGGCTAAGGCAGAAGCTTACGGACCTATCACGCAGGGTATTGCGGCTCCGATCAACGACTTGTCCCGCGGCTGCTCCGCTGAGGATATCGTAGGTGTTGTCGCGATCACGGCAGTTCAGGCACAGGCTCTGAAGAAGTAATAGAACATATATAAGGAGACAGAACGATGAAAAAAGTATTGGTTATCAATTGCGGCAGCTCTTCTCTGAAGTATCAGCTGATCGATATGGAGACTGAGACTGTTGTAGCCAAGGGACTGGCGGAGCGTATCGGAATCGACGGATCCCGGTTGAAGCATCAGCCGGCAGGAAAAGAAGCGGTGATCCAGGAAGCTCCCATGCCGGATCATAATAAGGCCGTAGAGATGGTTCTGGCGGCATTGACCGATAAGGAGTACGGTGTAATCGCCGATATGTCCGAGATCAGTGCGGTAGGACATCGTGTCGTACACGGCGGAGAGAAGTTTGCCAGCTCTGTTGTGATCACAGAGGACGTAATTAAGACTATGGAAGAGTGCTCCGAGCTGGCGCCGCTGCACAACCCGGCCAACCTGATTGGTATCAATGCGTGCATGCAGCTCATGCCCGGCACACCGATGGTTGCCGTGTTTGATACCGCGTTTCATCAGACCATGCCGGAAAAGGCATATCTGTATGGAATTCCTTACAAGTATTATAAAGAGTATCAGGTCCGCCGCTATGGCTTCCATGGAACCAGTCACCGCTACGTATCGGAGCGTGTCGCTGCGATTCTGAACAAGCCGGCGGAGGAGCTGAAGGTGATCGTTTGCCATCTGGGAAATGGCGCAAGTGTATGCGCAGTCAACGGCGGCAAGTCCGTGGATACTTCCATGGGTCTGACTCCGTTGGAAGGCCTGATTATGGGAACCCGCAGCGGTGATCTGGATCCGGCGATCCTGCAGTATATTATGCATAAGGATAATCTGGATATCGACCAGATGCTGAATGTTCTGAACAAGCAGTCCGGTGTTCTGGGCGTATCCGAAGTGTCCAGCGATTTCCGTGAGATCGAGGATGGCTGCGCGTCCGGCAATGAAGGCGCAATTCGAGCTAACAACGCGTTTGTGTATCGTGTAGCCAAGTATATCGGCGCATACGCGGCAGCAATGAACGGCGTGGATGCGATCGCATTCACTGCGGGACTGGGAGAGAACAATGCCAAGGTTCGTAAGGAGATCTGCTCTTATCTGGAGTTCCTGGGTGTCAAGATTGACGATGCCAAGAACAATACCCGCGGGCAGGAGACGGTGATCACGACGGAGGATTCCAAGGTTGCTGCTCTGCTGGTTCCGACCAATGAAGAGCTGATGATCGCACGTGACACAATGGCTCTGGTAGGTTAAATCTAAAAGATATAACAATTCCCCGTCGGTATGTCTGACGGGGAATTATTTTGAGTCGATTATTGGGCGTTGGATCCTTCGTCGGAATCGGAGCGGTTGGTGAGATACCATTCGGCCAGAAGATTGCCGACAGCGCCGGCAAAGCATAGAAGAATCCAGACCCAGTGGAATTCTGATCCAAAGATTCCATAAAGGATATGAACGATTCCGATTGCGACAAGGATCAGAGACAGAATCAGACTTTTGCGGGGAAGCTTCTGAAACAAGAAGAAAACCTCTTTTCTATTATAAAATATATCATAAATTATACCATATATTGCGCACAGCCGCAATAAGGAGGAAGCTATGATTATTATCGATGCACATATTCATCCGTTTGAGACGGCAGCGGAGCGAAGCGGACGCTACAGTCAGCAGGTGACGGATAAGGACGTCTTTCGCGAAGATTTGGAACGGGCCGGGATCTCCCATTGCTGTGGTTCCGTGATCCGTAAGGTGGATGGGAGTTCGTGGAAAGAGATTCAGGAACTCAATGATACGGCGCTGCGCCTTCGGGAATACTATGGCGGATTCTATACGCCGGGATTTCATATTCATCCGGGATTTGTCCGGGAGTCCTGTGAGGAAATCGAGCGGATGGATCAGCAAGGAGTTCATTTGATCGGAGAGCTGGTTCCGTATATGATGGGGTGGAATTCTTATGCCTGCAAGGAGGCGGAAGAGATCTTCAGCCTGGCACAGGAAAAGGGGATGACGGTGAATGTCCATCCGACGACGGATGAGGATCTGGAAGCTTTTGCGTCCAAATATCCGCATCTTACCATTATTGTCGCGCATCCCAGAGACGGAGTGGATTACGAGGAGAATCTGCGGCGTATGGAACGGCATGAGAATGTCTTTTTGGATTTATCCGGCACCGGCCTCTTTCGGTATGGAATGCTCAGAACCGGTCTGGACCGTGTAGGCGCGGAGCGTTTTCTGTTTGGAACGGATTATCCTATCTGCAATCCGGGAATGTATGTAGAAGCGGTGCTGTTTGAGCAGCTGACAGATCAGGAGCTGGAATGCGTAATGGAGAAGAATGCGAAACGTCTGATCACAGGAGAGATTTCATGCTGAACACATTAAAGAAATATACAAAGAGAAATAATATCCTTCTGATTGCAGTGGGGGTCATCGCGATTGTTCTTTGTTTTGTTTTCACGAAATTCGCGGTTTTTGACCTGATCCGGGGACCGCAGACCATGGATCTGACCGCGGATCCGTCCCAATATGAAGGTAAATGGGTGAGATTGGATGTAGATTATATCATTACTGACTATGTGGAGCATTATACGGAGACGACTCGGAAATACGGCGGTACAAGCCGTACTACGGACGGAAACAGTTTTATCTGCTTCTATGCGGTTGATGATTATATCAATATGACATCCAATTGGTACTACTACAGTCTGTATGTCCCGAAGGGCAAGCAGGATCCGTTTTATCAGCTGATTGACGATACGATCGAGTATTGGAATGATACGACTGGGACGGTAGCCAAGCCGGAAACGATTACGGTGCAGGGAACCTGGGAGAAGCTGGGCGGAGAGCTGAAGCAGTATTATCTGGAGACCCTGACAGAGGACCTGGGGATGGAAGAGGACGAGGACGACATATTCCTGCTCTATACGATCAATACAGATCATATTGGAGGAGTCGAGCCTTTTGATCTGTATCTGGGCATGGGAATCGCTCTGCTTGCGTTGATCCTGGTGATTGTTGAGATTATCAAGCTCTGCGGCAATGGCTTCTCCAAGCCGATTCAGACCTATTTGCAGGAGCATCAGGAATTGGATATGTCTGCGATTGAGATGGACTTTTCCATGGGACAGCAGATTGGTAAGACCAAGGTTTGGGTAGGAAAACGCTGGACAGTCTATGTGGCGGGCACCAAAGCCAGACTCTGGGACAATCAGGAGATCGTATGGGCGTACTATTACCGCCAGAGGGGCAGGTCCGGAGTGAGTCAGCTGCGTGCGTTCCCGCTGGAGGGGAAGATGCAGTGCATCAACCTGAGTGAAAAGGATGCCAAGCAGGTGCTTGACATCTACAGCAATGAGCAGCCGCATATGGTTGTCGGATATTCGGACGAGCTGCAAAAGTTATATAATAAGGACAGACAGGCCTTTCTGAATCTTAAGTATCATTCGGATACACAGCAGCAGGCATAAAAAAGACGCTTTCCGGGGTAGAAAAACTACCTTGGAAAGCGTCTTTTAGATATTCTGGATAGCTGTCAGAGAAGAGACTAGAGAGTGGTTTAGGTGCAGAATGATACTGTCGCGAGTATAGGACTCATTCTCACGGAGGAGCGCGTCGATGATGGCACGGTGCTGCGCCAGGCTTTCCGGACGATCTTCCGGGGTTTTAAGATCCGCGTACATAGCCAAGCGGATCTGCTGCACCATGAGCGTATGGTACATATCCATCAGAATATCGTTCTGGGTGATGGAGATCAGATAGGTGTGGAATTGTGCGTCCAGCTCAAAATGTGTCAGAGGATCCTCAAGTGTACTGTTTTCAAAACGGACCAGATAGTCCAGAAGGGTACTCTTGGCATACATGCTCAGATAAGAGGTCATGACGGTCGGCTCTAAAAGCTTGCGGGCCTGATACAGATCCGAGACATTCTTTTTGTTGAATGGGGCGACACGCATTCCTTTTCGGGGAAAGATTTCGATGAGTCCTTCCTTTTGCAGACGAAGCAGAGCTTCGCGTACAGGGGTACGCCCCATTCCCGTTTCCTCCAGCAGAAACTTTTCATTCAGAGGCTGACCCGGCATATAACTGCAAGCGACGATCTTGTGATAGAGCAGATCATAGGCTTGATTGGCAATCGCGGTTTGAGGCATAGTATTTTCTCCCTTCTTATGTTCTTTTATCATACACAAAAATGAAAAAAATATCAAGAGTTATTTTTAAGGACTTGAAATATAATACTAGATATGATATGATGTGCGTGATATATCACGTGGCGAAAGGAGACAGAAGATGATCGTAACAAAGTTTGAAACCTGGTGGGTAGAGCGGGATCAGTGTCTTTTTGATGAAAAGCGTCAGGGCGGAGCCAAGATGGGGTGGGATGTGATTGCCATCCGCCTTACGACAGATACGGGAATCGAGGGACTGGCCACCTGCATGGCGGCCAGAAGCGGCGGTGTCAGCGAAAACTATCTGCATGACAGCATTGCGCCGGTGGTACTGGGCCGGGATCCGCATGATCATGAAGCGATCTTCCATGATCTGTGGAATGTGGATCGTCATGAGGCCTTTTTCCCGGTATTTCTGCCGGGACCTGTGGATGTGGCATTGTGGGATATCTGCGCCAAGGCGGCAGGCTTGCCTTTATATAAGTATATCGGCGCATACCGCACAAGTCTGCCGGTCTATGCGAGCGGAAGCTTTCACGGAACGGTAGAAGAGTATGTACAGGAAGCGCTGTATTATAAAGAACGTGGAATTCGCGGTTATAAGGCGCATCCATCCGGTCCGGTAGAATTTGACATGCAGGTGCACCAGGCGGTACGGGATGCCGTCGGTCCGGACTATCTTCTGATGAGCGATCCGGTAGGAGAATATACGATGGGAGACGCGGTCCGTGTCGGCCGTCAGCTGGAACGATTGGGTTACAAGTGGTTTGAAGAGCCTTTCCGGGATTTTGAACTTTATAAATATCAGGAGCTGTGCCGGACATTGGATATTCCGATCGCGGGGACGGAGACGACCAGAGGCTGTCATTGGGGAGTGGCACAGGTGATTGCCCAGCATGCCGCTGATATTGTACGGGCGGACGTGAGCTGGAAGGACGGCGTTACAGGAACACTTAAGATCGCTCATCTGGCGGAGGCCTTCGGGATGAACTGCGAGATTCATACAACGACGATGAATTATATGGACCTTGTCAATGTCCATGTGAGCTGCGCAATCCGCAACTGTGAATATTTTGAATACTTTGTGCCGGAAGATTCGTACAGGCTTCCGATGAAAGGGGATCTGCCCATTCAGGACGGTATCATTACAGTGCCGGATGCACCGGGTGTCGGCGCGGATCTGGATTGGGAGCTGATCGGCAGAAGCTGTAAGAGCTATCGTGTACAGGAATGGGGAGGACATTGAGATGGACAGGGAATTGACAGGAAGGCAGGGCATTATCACCGGAGGCAGCAGTGGAATCGGTTACGCAATGGCCAATGAGCTGGCGGATGCCGGAGCGATTGTCTATGTAATCAGCCGTTCCGGCCGCGTTAAGGATGGTTTGCCGGAGAGTCATGAAGGCGTGATTCATCTGAAGGGCGATGTTACCAACCGGAAGGAGATGCAGGAAAAGATCGATGAGATCGCGTCCAAAGGCGGATTGGATTTTCTGATCAATAATGCGGGCGCGACGCACAAA
>CAVGBV010000025.1:7756-15220 GCA_963627615.1 Alloprevotella sp. | reverse complement strand
AAATGCCGTGCGGAGAATTTCCCGATGGAAGAATTTGAGCGGATTCTGCGTGTCAATGTAACCGGAATCTTCTCCATGTGTCAGTTGTGTTTTCCATATCTGAAGGCAAGTCCGCACAAGGGCCGCATTATCAATATCAGCAGCATGTCCGCGCATCTGGGTTTTACCGAGGTCGCTCCCTATTGTACCAGCAAGGCGGCTGTATGCGGGATGACACGGGCATTGGCAGTGGAATGGGCCAATGATAATATTTGCGTGAACAGTATCGCGCCGGGCTGGTTCCCAAGCGAGATGTTCCAAAGCGTGCTTACGCCGGAGCGAAAAGCGGCGATTTTGGCCAGAATGCCTGTCCATGCGTTTGGAGATCCCAAGGATCTGGGGAAGCTTGCGAGGTTCCTGATCGGGGATGGAGCTTCCTATATGACAGGACAGGATATCGCGATGGATGGCGGGGCATTGGCCTACGGTTATTGAGGAGGAGAAGAAAATGGGACGTTTCAGTGAAGAATTGTTTCTGACCAATCAGACGGGCCGCCGTTTGTATCACACATATGCCGAGAATCTGCCGATTATTGATTATCATTGCCATCTGCTTCCGCAG
This sequence comes from Alloprevotella sp., assembly GCA_963627615.1. Classification (GTDB taxonomy): domain Bacteria; phylum Bacillota; class Clostridia; order Lachnospirales; family Bianqueaceae; genus Faecimorpha. The sequence continues at coordinate 14,619 of CAVGBV010000025.1, read as the reverse complement.
GAGATTTACGAGAATCGGGAGTTTGAGGATCTGGGAGAGATGTGGCTCAAAGGAGATCATTACAAATGGAGAGCCATGCGTACTTTTGGAATCGATGAAAAGTTTATCACCGGAGATGCCAGCTATTATGAAAAATTCCTGGCGTTTGCCGAGATCCTGCCGGAGCTGATCGGGAATCCGATCTATATCTGGTGCGCCCTGGAACTGAAACGGTATTTTGATATTGACGAACCACTCAGCTCCCGGAATGCGCAGGAGATCTATGACCGTACCAAGACGCTGATCCGTGAGAAGCACATGACGAGACGCTGGTGTATGGAAAAGAGCAATGTGGAGCTGGTCTCTACGACAGAGGATCCGACGGACACGTTGGAATATCACTTCAAGATGCAAAAGCAGGGGTATAAGACGCGCGTGATCTCAGCATTCCGTCCGGACAACGCGATGTTTATCCGCCGGAAGAGTTTTGGGGCATATATGCATAAGTTGTCTGAGGCAGCCGGAAGGCCTGTGGAAAGCTTTGCGCAGATGTTGGAGGCGCTTGCGGCGAGACTGGACTATTTCCGCATGGTGGGGACAACGGTGTCGGACGACGGAATTCCCAAGCTGGTCTGGGAAGAATATACAGAGGAAGAGATCGAGAACATCTGGCAGAAGGCGGTCCGCGGAGAGGCAATCAGTGAGAGAGAAGAGAGTCAATATATCAGTGCGTTCCTGTTTCATATGGGACAGCTCTACCATGACCATGGCTTTATCATGCAGCTCCATATCGGAACCTATCTGGACTGCAATCGGACGGGCGTTCGGGAGGTAGGACAGTCCTGCGGATTTGACTGTACGGATGATTCGACATCCATTCTCAGCGTCGGAGAACTGCTGAACCGTCTGAAAGAAGCGGATTGTCTGCCCAAGACAATTCTCTATCCTTTGGATGGCGCCAAGCAGGAGACATTTGCCATTCTGGCCGCCGGATTCTGTGAGGGAGGCACCCGGGCCAAAGTGCAATTGGGCGCGCCCTGGTGGTTCAATGATCACGCATATGGATTGGAACGGCAATTCTATGCAGCCGGAAGCTTGTATCCCATCGGTCTTTCCGTCGGAATGCTGACAGATAGCCGGAGCTTTATCTCCTATCCGCGGCATGAGCTGTACCGCCGTGTATTGTGTAATTATTTCGGAGAGCTGATCGAACGGGGAGAATACTTCGGAGAAGAGGAAGACTTGCAGAAAGTGATCGAAAACATCTGCTATCGGAATGTAAAAGAATTTTTCGGATTTTAAGAATATATAAGGGGGTAGAAGAGATGAATCTGGATTTTCAAAAATACGCGGACGGCAAAACCTTGTGTACGGCCTTCCTTCAGGAGGCGATCGATGCTGTACCCGCCGGAGGTAAGCTTACCATTCCGGCAGGTAAGTATCTGACAGGATCTTTGTTCCTGCATTCAGATATGACCCTGGAGATTACGGAAGGCGCGGTCATCCTGGGAGTGGTTGATGAGAAGGCGTATCCGCCGCTTCCGTCGAGAGTAGCCGGGATTGAACTGACCTATTGGCCCGCCGGACTGATCAACGCGCAGAACTGTGAAAACCTTACAATCTGTGGTAAGGGGTTGGTAGACGGTCAGGGAGAATACTGGTGGTATAAGTTCTGGGGAACCCCGGAGGAGAATCATCAGGGCGGAATGATTCGGGAATACCCGGATAATCTGCGCTGGGCTGTGGACTATGATTGCTTCCGGCCGCAGAATTTCCTGCTGGGAAACTGCAGGAATCTTGTGATTCGCGACCTGCACTGCGAGCGTTCCGGTTTTTGGAACCTGCATGTGTATTATAGTGAGAATGTCCGGATCGAAAACGTAACGATTGCCAAGAACCTGGGACCGAGTACGGACGGTATCGACATTGATTCCTGCAACAATGTCGTGGTCTGCGGCTGCCATATCAGCTGTCATGATGATGGAATCGTTCTGAAGTCCGGCCGAGATGCCGATGGCTTACGGGTGAACCGTCCCTGTACCAATGTTGAGATCTATGACTGCCATCTGATGGCGCCGAGTGAGGGAATCACATTGGGATCGGATATGTCAGGCGGAATCAGTGATGTGTATATTCACGACTGCACCTTTGACGGCGCAAGAAATGGTTTCCGGATCAAGTCCGCCAGAACGCGGGGCGGCGTGATCGAACGGATTCGGGTGGCGAATCTGAAGATGCGGGATGTCCGCTACGCATTCAGTTTTCAGCTGAACTGGTTCCCGGAATTCAGTTACTGCAAGATCCCGGAGGAATATACCGGAGAGATTCCGGAGCATTGGAGAATTCTCAGCCAGTATGTGCCGCCGGAAAAAGGACTGCCAACCCTGCGTGATCTGACAATCGAGAATGTGACGGCGGTTGTAGATGAGGAGTACGAGAAGATGATTCTGAGCTTCCTGCCGCCGGAACAGCTGCAGGTAACGGATACAGCCAGATACATCAAGGAGTTGCCGCTGTTGTTTGATATCGGGACAGATCCGGCACGGCCGATCGAGAATCTGACTTTCCGCAATATGAATCTTTCCAGTAAGACATTCGGACAGATTCAGAGCGTCCGCAATCTGGTGCTCGATCAGGTCACGATTACCGCGTGTGAATAAGAAGCAAAGGACCCTATACGGGTCCTTTTTCTTGTGAAATGGTGAAAATGTCCAATGCATGTACAATACTGTATAGTTCAGAATTGGGTCTTGACGTTTTTTTTCAAATATGATACCATCTAACACAAAGCGTTTGCCATATCTATGTTCAGAGGAGAGGGATAAAGAGATGATAAGTGAACGGGTATGGAATATCTTAGCGGATTCCTTTGGTAAAATTCTGGTTCCCGGAATTACCATATCGATCCCGCTGGCTGCGATTTCATTTATCCTGGCCCTTCTGATTTCCATCGTTACAGCGTTGATACAATTTGCCAATATAAAAGGCCTCAAGCAGTTGGCACGATTTTATATATGGGTGTTCCGCGGGACACCGCTGTTGGTCCAGCTTTATGTTGTATTTTATGGGCTGCCCAATGTCGGAATTCTGATCGACCCATTCCCGGCCGCGGTCCTGGTCTTTGCGCTCAATGAGGGCGCGTATAGCGCCGAAACGATGCGGGCAGCGCTGGAATCCGTATCTTCAGGACAGCTGGAAGCAGGTTACTGCGTCGGAATGTCCTATATGCAGATCATGCGCCGGATCATCCTTCCGCAGGCCATGAGGACGGCATTTCCGCCGCTTTCCAATTCCCTGATTGGTATGGTCAAGAATACTTCTTTGGCTGCCAATATCACTGTTGTGGAGATGTTCATGGTTACGCAGCGGATTGTTGCCAGAACTTATGAGGCTCTTGCGCTCTATATTGAAGTCGCTCTGATCTATCTCGCGTTTTCCACGATTTTGACCCTGCTGCAGCGCTTGGGTGAGAAAAAGCTCGCAAGCTATGGACACAGGAGGGGATAAGGGATGCTGGAGATACAGAATATCAAAAAGACTTTTGGCGGAGTAGAGGTATTAAAAGGGATCCATCTCAAAGTGAACCGGGGAGATGTGGTTGCGATCATCGGTCCCAGCGGATCCGGCAAGACAACGCTCTTAAGATGCATCAATTATCTGGAAAAAGCGGATGAGGGAACGATGATCTTTGACGGAGAGAGATATTCCATGAATACGATCTCCAAGAAGGAGATCGCGAAGATTCGCCGTAAGACTGCTTTTGTTTTTCAGAACTATAACCTGTTTCAGAATAAGACGGCGCTTCAGAATGTTACCGAAGGGCTGATTATCGCAAGGAAGATGCCGAAGGCCAAGGCAGTGGAGATCGGCCGCAGGGCACTGGACAAGGTAGGGTTGTCAGATCGGTATGATTATTATCCGGTGCAGCTCTCCGGCGGACAGCAGCAGCGTGTAGCCATCGCCAGAGCGATCGCGACAGATCCGGAGATCATTTATTTTGACGAGCCGACTTCGGCTCTGGATCCGGAGCTGACAGGAGAGGTCCTCTCGGTCATGCAGCAGCTCGCGGGAGAGGGGATGACCATGCTGGTTGTCACCCATGAGATTGGATTTGCGAAGCATGTATCCAGCCAGGTGATTTTTATGGAGGATGGCCTGGTTGTTGAAGCAGGTCCATCGGATGAGTTCTTTGCTTCTCCGCAGGAGGAGCGCACCAGGACTTTTCTGAGAATGGTACAGGAACCGGGAAATATTGCCGGATCTAACGGCATATAAATAAAAAGAAAAGGAGATAGGAAGATGAAGGGTAAAAAGATTTTGACAATGCTGTTGGCTATGCTGATGCTTATGAGTACCGTGCTGACAGGGTGTTCCGGTGGAGCATCCAATGACCTTCTGGCGCAGATCAAAGAGCGCGGCGAGATCATCATCGCTATGGAAGGTACTTGGGCACCGTGGACATACCATGATGAAAATGACCAGCTGGTAGGATACGATGTGGAAGTCGCACAGCTGATCGCGGAGAAGCTGGGTGTCAAGGCGACATTTGTCGAAGGCGAGTGGGACGGACTTCTGGCAGGTTTGGATTCCAAGCGGTATGATATCCTGGTCAATGGCGTGGATATTACGGAAAGCCGCCAGGAAAAGTATGATTTTACCACTCCTTATGCATACAACCATACAGTGATCATCGTTCGGGGAGATAATGAGGATATCCATTCTCTGAATGATCTCGCCGGCAAGAAGACCGCCAATACCATTTCAGGTATTTTTGCGGAGATGGCAGAAAGCCATGGAGCGGAGGTTACCGGAGTTACGGCGCTCAATCAGAGCTTTGAGCTTCTGGCTCAGGGACGTGTCGATGCGACACTGAATGATGAAGTAACGTATCTGAGTTATGTCCGTCAGCATCCGGAGGCCGATGTTAAGATTGCGGCACGTACGGATGAGGCGTCTTCGATCGCGATTCCGCTTCGTAAGGAGAAGGAAACGGAAACTCTTCGTGCGGAAATTAGTAAGATCCTGGAAGAGCTGAGCACATCCGGTAAGCTTTCCGAGCTGTCTCTGAAGTATTTCGGAATTGATATTTCTCAGGCATCGTAAAGAAAATGATAAAAAGAGATCGGGGCTGTCCTTCGTAAGAAGGCAGCCCCGATTTGTTATTCATTGCTTCCGAACTCCGCAAGGCGCAGCCCCTTGTTTCGTTCCAGAATCATCTCCAGACTCCATTCATGAGCGTAGATGATCAGATAATTGCCCTTGAAGTCCTGAATCAGTTTGGCATCCGACGTCAGGTAGAGTGACGGAGGAGTCTCCGGATCGGTCTCATTTTCAATCCAGCGGATGTATTCCTGAGGCATCGGCTCCAGGCGGACTTCGATATTATATTCTGTATTCAGACGGTACTGCAGAACATCAAATTGCAGAGTACCGACGACGCCGACGATGATCTCTTCCATACCGCGGCGGGGTTCGTTGAACATCTGAATCGCACCCTCCTGCGCGATCTGCGTGGTTCCCTTGATGAACTGTTTTCTCTTCAGGGTATCCACCTGGCGCAGTCTTGCGAAATGCTCTGGAGCGAAGGTAGGGATTCCGGTATAGCGGCATTTCATAGCCGGATCGCAGACGGTATCTCCAATGGAGAAAATACCGGGATCAAAGACACCGATGATATCACCGGCATAGGCTTCACTGATGATCGTGCGGTCCTGTGCCATCAGCTGCTGCGGGCGGGACAGGCGGATCTTCTTGCCGCCCTGCATGTGATAGACCTCTTTGTCCGCCTCGAACTTGCCGGAGACCACCCGCATAAAGGCGATGCGGTCCCGGTGGGCCTTGTTCATATTGGCCTGGATCTTAAAGACAAAGGCGGAAAAGTGCGGATCAAAAGGATCCACTGTGCTGCCGTCGGCCGTTTGACGGGCAAGAGGGGGCGGGGTAAGACGCAGAAATTCCTGCAGGAAAGGCTCTACGCCGAAGTTGGTCAGAGCCGAACCAAAGAAGACTGGGGACAGATGTCCTGTTTGGATTTCATGCATATCGAAGTCATAATTGGCACCGTCCAGCAGCTCGATTTCCTCGGTCAGAGTTTCATGGGCCTCTGCTCCGATCAGATCCGAGAGCGCCGGATCATCCAACTGTACTTCCACCGCTGTAGCCTTGTGGCTACCGCCATGGGAGATAAAGGAGATGATCTCACTCTTACGCCGATCATAGACACCCTTGAAGTTTTTGCCGGAACCGATCGGCCAATTCATAGGATAGGTATGGATCCCCAGCTCTGCTTCGATCTCATCCATCAGATCAAACGGATTGCGTGCCTCACGGTCCATCTTATTGATAAAAGTAAACACGGGGATATGGCGCATGACACAGACCTTGAACAGCTTGCGGGTCTGGGCCTCTACACCCTTAGAGGCATCGATAACCATGACCGCGGAATCCGCTGCCATCAGCGTACGGTAGGTATCTTCGGAGAAATCCTGATGTCCCGGTGTGTCCAGAATATTGATGCAATATCCATCATAATTGAATTGCATAACGGAGGAAGTGACGGAGATACCACGTTGTTTTTCAATCTCCATCCAGTCCGATACGGCGTGTCTTGCGGCAGCCTTTCCTTTTACGGCGCCGGCCAGCTGAATCGCACCGCCGTACAGCAGAAATTTTTCTGTAAGAGTTGTTTTTCCGGCGTCCGGATGCGAGATAATCGCAAAAGTCCGGCGCTTTTCAATCGAGTCATTGATATTCAAGAGAATTCCTCCATATAATTAAAATCAGTCGCCCGTTCATTATATCATTCTTCTTTCTGCTTCGCAAGAAGTTTTGCATAAATATTGACACGGTCATTTATAAGCTTGTATAATAGAAATAGAGAAAAT
>CAVGBV010000025.1:0-7746 GCA_963627615.1 Alloprevotella sp. | reverse complement strand
TTATCTCCGCAGTGTACATGGGAGGAAGTGCAGAGAATCTGTGAGGAATCGATAAAATATAAGACAGCGTCAGCGTGTATTCCTCCGGCCTATGTCAAGCAGGCGGCGCAATGGAGAGCCGATCGGACAGAAGATCTCAAGATCTGTACGGTGATTGGGTTTCCTAACGGGTACCAGACGACCTCCTGCAAGTGTTATGAGACAGAACAGGCATTGAAGGAAGGGGCGGATGAAATCGATATGGTGATCCGTCTGGGATGGGTAAAAGAAAAGCGGTTTGATCTGGTGCAGGAAGAAATCAGCCGGATTCGGAATCTGTGCAGCCGCAAAATATTAAAGGTTATTATTGAGACCTGCCTTTTAAGCGAGTATGAAAAGATACGGATGTGCGATGTTGTGTCTGAGGCAGGAGCGGACTTTATCAAGACTTCAACCGGATTTGCGGGAGAAGGAGCGGTACCGGAAGATGTAGCGATGTTGAAGAGGTATGTGGCCCCCTTTGTACAGGTTAAGGCATCCGGCGGCATCCGTACGATCGCGGACGCCGTATGGATGTTGGGAGCGGGAGCGGACCGGCTGGGCAGCAGTTCTTTGATCAAATCGATCGCCGGGATGGAGGAAAGCATATGAACGGAAGGATCCGACGGGTATTTTGGATCGTATTGGATAGCTTTGGTATAGGAGAGTTACCGGATGCATCCCGTTATGGGGATGAGGGCAGCAATACTCTGAAGACAGTGACGGCGAGGCCGGAGCTTCAGATTCCCAATCTGACCCGGCTCGGACTGTATAGAATTCCCGGAACATCCTGTGAGAAGGCAGGAGAGGCCTGCGGTGTCTACGGAAAGATGGCGGAGGCTTCCGCAGGAAAGGATACGACAACGGGACATTGGGAGATGGCGGGACTCATATCCGAGCAGCCGATGCCGACCTTCCCAGAAGGGTTCCCGACGGAGATTATAGAGGAGTTCGCGCGCCGGACGGGACGGAGTGTTCTGTGCAATCGCCCCTATTCCGGGACGCAGGTAATTCGGGATTATGGATTAAGACAAAAGGAGACCGGAGATTGGATCGTGTATACTTCCGCGGATAGTGTGTTTCAGGTCGCGGCCCATGAGCAGGTTATCCCGGTGGAGGAGCTGTACGCGGCGTGCCGGGAGGCCAGACAGATATTGACAGGTCCCTATGGCGTGGGCCGGGTAATCGCAAGACCCTATGCCGGAGAGTACCCGGATTATTACAGAACCAGCCGTCGGCATGATTTTTCACGGAAGCCTTTTGGTCCGGTTTTGCCGCAGCTTTTGCAGAAAAACGGTTTCTCTGCGATTGCTGTGGGCAAGATCTATGATATTTTCGCGGGAGAGGGCTTTGAAAGTCCCTGTTATACCGCTTCCAATGCGGAGGGCATGCAGAAAACGGAGCTTTTTTCGAAGCAGGATTTTCATGGACTATGCTTCACCAATCTGGTGGATTTTGATATGCTGTACGGACATCGAAACGATGCGGCGGGATATGCGGCGGCGCTGACAGAATTTGACCGGTGGCTTGGCAGCTTTATGCAGGGACTGGGAAAGGAGGATCTTCTGATCATTACAGCGGATCATGGATGCGATCCCGGCACGCCCAGCACGGATCATAGCCGGGAATATGTCCCGGTTCTTCTGTGGAACCCTGACCTTCTGCCCATGTGTTTAGGCGTAAGGGAGAGCTTCAGTGACCTGGGAAGTACGGTCGCGGAGATATTCGGCCTGGAGGGATTGTCCGGAAAGTCATTCTGGAAGGAGTTGCGGTGGAGACACGATGAAGATCTATGATATTTTGGAAAAAAAGAAAAATGGAGAGGAGCTGGCAGAGGGAGAGATAGCCTGGCTGGTTCAGGAATATATGTCAGGCAGGGCGGCTGAGTATCAGATGTCCGCGTTTCTCATGGCGGTCTGCATCCAGGGGCTTTCGGAGAGAGAGACCCTGGAGCTTACACAGGCAATGCGCCAGTCCGGAGAACAGCTGGATCCAGGAGATACGGTAGATAAACACAGTACCGGAGGAGTTGGAGATAAGACGACTTTGATTCTGGTTCCGGCGCTGGCGGCATTGGGCGCCAGAGTGATGAAGATGAGCGGACGCGGATTGGGGTATACGGGAGGAACGATCGATAAGCTGGAGTCGATCCCCGGCTTTCGTACAGAACTCACCCCGGACGAGGCAGCAGAACAGGTAGATAGAGTCGGAGCCTGCATTATGTCACAGAGCAAACGGCTTGCTCCGGCGGATAAGAGGATCTATGCGCTGCGGGATCTGACGGCGACTGTGGACAGTCTGCCATTGATCGCTTCCAGTATTATGAGTAAGAAGCTTGCGGCCGGAGCGTCTGGCATCGTTCTGGATGTGACATGCGGCAGCGGAGCTTTTATGAAGGATCCTGTCCAGGCACAGGCTTTGGCGGAACTCATGATACGGATCGGCCGTGCTTCTGGCAGAAGAATGGCCGCGCTCGTCACCAATATGGATGAACCGTTAGGCAGAGCCATTGGCAACACGCTGGAGGTACGGGAAGCGATGGAGGTTCTGAAGGGAGGCGGACCGGAGGATGTAAAGGAAGTAACGACGGCTTTAGGTGCGGCCATGTGGAAGCTCTATACCGGAAAGAAATGGGAAGAGTGCATAGAGGAATTCACCGCGGTTATACGCGGTGGCGCCGCATGGGACAGATTTTGTCTCCTGATTCAAGAGCAGGGAGGGAATCTTGCGGCTTTAGCGGAAATGAAGGAGCCGACCGCGGTTTTCAGAGCGTGGGAAGACGGTTATATCGATCATATGGATACGGAAGCACTGGGAAAGGCGGCAATGTTTCTGGGAACCGGGCGGGAACAATTGGAGGATTCGATCGATCCTCAGGCCGGTTTGTATTTATATCGTAAAACGGGAGAAAAGGTCCGGCAGGGAGAGCCGATGATTGCGCTCTTTACCGAGAAAACAGAACGAATCCTGGAGGTATTGGCGCTTTTGAAACGGAGCGTTTTTATGACACGGGAGAGGCCGGAAGGAAAACCTCTGGTGTATAAGGTCTTGGGAGAAGCCGAAGATTGACAAATAGAAACGCCCATGATATACTATAATTTATGAGCCGTGTATGGCGATGAGTCTGTCACAGAAAGGGTGGTAACAGAATGAGTGAATCTTCCGATTCGGACCGAATGACGCCTGCCGTTCAGGTATTGCGGCGGCTGATCGTTTCACCGCTATTCAAGCTGACAGTCATACTCTATATGCTGACTGCGGTTTATAATATTGTATTGATTATACAGGATAAATCATTTTTTTATCAGTACATTGCCATGCTGCAGCGGACAATGGAAGAGATGCTTGTACTTCCGAGAGGGATACTGATTCATGTCACACAGGGAATTTATGCTATGGGCCCTGTTGTGGTGGTTCTGATCTTTGTGCCGGAGGTATTGCGTTTTCTGGGAATGATGATGCTTGGAATCTCTGTAGACAAGCTGCAGGGGCCGATCCGGGAGACGGGGGGACTCTCGATTCTGCAGGCCGCTTTTATTTTGGAAGGGGTCTTTTATACGCTGATTGATCTTCTGATCACAGGAATTATTTTCCTGGGAATGTTGGGAGAGATCAAAACCGGACAGATGAACGGGGGCAGTGCGATTCTGTATACGATTCTCTTTCTGGCGGCAGCGGCAGCGGCGGTACTCATCATCGCCTATACAGTCAATATGAGCAGAACGATACGGAGTATCCGCGCGACAATGCGGGATGGGGAGGTCAGAAACGGAGTTTCACTGTATGTGATACTTATCAATCTGATTATGAGTGTGATTCTGGCGGTGGCATCGCTGCAGACCTTTCATTTTACCGAAGTGGGAGGAATGGTTGTATCCGGCGTGGGAATCGCGATTCTGCTGTTGATCACTTTGGGACTCGCTTGGTATAGAAAGCAGATGCGGATTTTAGCGGCAGAAAAGGTTCAAATTAAAAAGGAAAAAGAGAATGAATAAAAAGGTTGCAGTCGTAACGGACAGTAATAGCGGAATAACGCAGCAACAAGCAGAGGAATTGGGAATCTCCGTAGTCCCCATGCCATTTGATGTGGCAGGGCAGACTTTTTATGAAGATATTAACCTGACGCAAGAGCAATTCTACGAGAAATTGGCTCAAGACGTCGATATCATAACATCCCAGCCGTCTCCGGAGTCGGTAACGGCATTGTGGGATCGCCTTTTGCAGGAATATGATGAAGTCGTGCATATCCCGATGTCCAGCGGGCTCAGCGGTTCCTGTCAGACGGCGGTCATGCTTGCGGAAGAATACGGCGGAAGAGTACAGGTTGTCAATAATCAGAGAATCAGTGTGACACAGCGACAGTCGGTATTGGACGCCCTGGAGATGAGAGAACACGGTATGAGCGTGTCCGAGATCCGGGAGCTTCTGGAGAGGGTCCGTCTGGAGAGCGGAATCTATATCATGGTCGATACGCTCAAATATCTTCGTAAGGGCGGCCGGATTACCCCGGCGGCAGCGGCGTTGGGAACATTGTTCCGAATCAAACCGGTGCTGCAGATTCATGGAGAGAGACTGGATGCCTTCGCGAAGGCCAGGACCGTGCAGCAGGCGAAGTCGTTGATGCTGAATGCGCTCAAGAATGATATTGAACATACATCCGGCGGCAAAGTCGATGTGGAGGAGATTCATTTTCAGGTCGCGCACACCTGCAATGAAGAGGAAGCAATGGATCTGAAGCAGCAGATGCAGGAGATGTTTCCAGGTTGTGGGGAGATCTATGTAGATCGGCTGTCGCTCAGTGTATCCTGTCATATCGGACCGGGAGCATTGGCCGTCGCGTATACAAGAAAAGTACGGTATTGAATGGATCGGGTGTGCCTTATGTCACGCCCTTTTTATGTAGAGGAGCGGTAGATTTATGTTTCATACCTCAAAGAACGCAGAGAAAAAGGGACTGAACATCATTATTGTCGGCTGCGGTAAGGTGGGCTCTGCATTGGTGGAGCAGTTAAGCCAGGAGAGCAATGACATCACGATTATCGATAAAAACGCGGCTAAAGTACAGGAATTAAGCGACCATTATGATGTGATGGGGATTGTCGGCAACGGTGCGAGCTACAGTGTGCAGATGGAGGCCGGGATTGAACATACGGACCTTATCATTGCGGTGACGGAGTCAGATGAGCTCAATCTCCTGTGCTGTACAGTGGCGAAACGAGTCGGAAACTGTGCGGCAATCGCAAGAGTCCGTACGCCGGATTACAGCAAGGAGGTAGGCTATCTTCGGGAAAAGCTGGGTCTGACGATGATCATCAACCCGGAGCTTGAGGCAGCGCGGGAAGCGGCGCGGATTCTGTATCTTCCCAGTGCCCTGGAAGTCAATTCTTTTGCGCACGGCCAGGCAGAGATGATTAAGTTTAAAATTCCTAAGAACAATGTTCTGGATGGGATGAGCATTGCCTATCTGGGCGGAAAGTTTGCGGAGAATATCCTGATCTGCGCTGTGGAACGGGAAGGGAGAATCTATATTCCTTCCGGAAGCTTTCGAATGGAGCACGGAGATACCATCTCTTTTGTAGCGCCGCGCAATACAGCGCGTCCCTTTTTGGAGAAAATCGGCTTCAATACAAGTCAGGTTAAAAACACGATGATTATCGGAGGCGGGAAGGCCGCGTATTACCTTGCCAGACAGCTTCTGCAGTCGGGAATCGATGTCAAAATCATCGAAAACGACAGAGAGCGATGCGAGGAGCTGAGCGTCCTGCTGCCGCATGCCGTAATCATCAATGGAGACGGCTCCAATGAGGAGCTGCTCAAAGAGGAGGGAATCGAGTACGCGGATTCTTTTGTCCCGCTGACTGGAATTGATGAAGAGAATATTCTGCTAACCTTGTATGCCAGACAGGTATCCAAGGCCAAGGTGATTACCAAGATCAATCGTATTACCTTCAATAGCGTGATCAACCGGCTGGATCTGGGCAGTGTAATCTATCCGCGGTATATCACGTCCGAGGCGATTATTGCGTATGCCAGAGCGAAAAAGAATTCCATGAACAGCAATATAGAGACACTCTACCATATGTTTGATCATCGCGTAGAAGCGATCGAGTTCCGCGTAGATGAGGAGTCTGATGTTACAGGGATATCCCTGACAGAGCTGCAGTTAAAGTCAGACCTTCTGATTGCTTTTATCAATCGGAATGGCAGCATCATCATTCCGAGCGGCCGGGATTGCATACTAAAGGGAGATACGGTTATGATCGTAACGACGCATACCGGATTTCATGATCTCAAGGATATTCTGAGGGAAACACGATGAACTATTCGATGATCCTGTATATTTTAGGACATGTCCTGCGGATTGAAGGGGCGTTTATGGCGATGCCTGCGCTAGTGGGACTCATTTACCGTGAAGCAGAGGGCTTTGCTTACTTATGGATCGGAGTTGCCGCGGTTCTGGCGGGAACTTTCCTGAGTCGAAAAAAACCGGAGAGAAATGTTTTTTACCTGAAGGAAGGATGTATCGCGACTTCTCTGAGCTGGATTCTTATGAGTCTTGTGGGGGGGCTTCCCTTTATTATGACCGGTGAGATTCCATTTTTCGTGGATGCTCTCTTTGAGACGGTTTCCGGCTTCACGACGACCGGCGCCAGCATTCTCAGGGATGTGGAAGCGATGTCCTACACATCGCTCTTTTGGAGAAGCTTTACAAACTGGATCGGCGGTATGGGAGTCCTGGTATTTCTGCTAGCCATCGTTCCGCTCAGCGGCGGTTCCAATATCAATCTGATGCGGGCGGAGAGTCCAGGCCCCGCAGTAGAGAAGCTTCGGCCCAAGATGAAGTATACAGCGCAGATTCTGTATCTGATCTATATTATCATGACGCTGGTTGAGTTTATTCTGCTGCTGGCAGGAGGAATGCCGGCTTTTGACGCGCTCACCCATACCTTCGGCACGGCCGGAACCGGCGGATTTGGAATTAAAAATAGCAGCCTGGGGGGATATTCGCCCTATTGCCAATGGGTCGTTACCATCTTTATGATCCTCTTCGGAGTGAATTTCAACGCGTATTATCTGATGCTGTTTCGACGTTTCCGTAAGGCGTTTGCGATGGAAGAGGTCCGCTGGTATTTTATTCTGATTGCTGGAGCTTCGGCTTTGATTTTCATAGATATCGTCCGTTTCTACCCAACGGTATTTGAATCCCTGACGCATGCCGTTTTTCAGGTGTCCTCGATCATCACGACGACAGGATTTTCTACAACGGATTTTAACTTGTGGTCTCCGTCCAGCAAATGGATTTTGATCACGCTGATGTTTATCGGCGCCTGTGCGGGAAGTACCGGCGGAGGAATCAAGGTATCCAGAGTTATCATCACGATCAAAGCCGTATGCAGAGAGCTGCGTACCTACATCCATCCCAAGAGTATCCAGAACGTCAAGATCGATGATAAGCAGGTCAGTCCGGAAATTATCCGCTCGATCAATGTATATCTGATTACTCTGGTTATAATCTTTGTGATGTCCGTGTTTTTGATTTCGTTAGAAGGGTATGATCTCGTCACGAATTTCTCGGCTGTGGCGACGACTTTGAACAATATCGGCCCTGGGCTGGAGCTTGTGGGACCGACACAGAATTTCGCCCTGTTTTCACCATTTTCTAAGTTAGTGTTGATATTTGATATGTTGGCAGGAAGGCTGGAGCTCTTTCCGTTGCTGCTGCTGTTC
>CAVGBV010000024.1:21912-29621 GCA_963627615.1 Alloprevotella sp. | reverse complement strand
GTCGGACTCAATGATTGTTCTGACAATCGATAAAAAGAACAACAAGATCAAGCTGACCTCACTGGCAAGAGATACCCGTGTGTATGTAGAGGGGCATGGATATGAGAAACTGGCGCATGCGTACGCATACGGAGGAGCACAGCTGGCGATCCAGACGATCAACTCCAGCTTTGGCCTGGATATTCAGGATTATGTGACCGTGAATTTCGCGCAGCTGGCCGATATCATCGATACCATCGGCGGTGTCGTGGTCAATGTGGATCAGGATGAAGCGGATGTTATGAATACCAACTATATCGAGAATGAAGCGGATCGGGTGACGGAGTTGGGCGATATCCGGTTAAATGGCGCGCAGGCGGTAGCGTATTCAAGAAATCGATATACGGGATCGGATGTGGATCGTCAGGCAAGACAGCGAGAGGTTCTGATGGCCCTCTATCATGAGACATTGCAGAAATCGGTGCTGGAGTATCCGGCTATTTTGGAAAAGGTGCTGGGAATGTGCGAAACGACGCTGTCCAGTGACCGGATCATGGAGCTGGGAATGTGGGCCGTACTGGGACATCCGCAGCTGGACCAGTTTGCGCTGCCGAGTGCCGGATGTGACGCGTACGGAGGTATTATGGAAGACGGGGCATGGTATTTTGTATATGACCTGGATGTAGCCACCGATATCCTGCATCAGTATCTGTATGAGGATATCAAACCTCAGGAATAAAGGAAAAAGGACGGGAAAGAGCTATGGATGTTTCCGCTGCGCTGCGTGTGATGGGAGAAGTCAACCGGGTGGTTATCGGGAAAAAAGAATGTATCGTGAAAGCCATGACAGCCATACTGGCGGGAGGCCACATTCTGATTGAAGATATTCCTGGCGTAGGAAAGACAACGATGGCCATGGCTTTTTCCAGAGCCATGGAATTGACCTGCCGCCGTGTACAGTTCACGCCGGATGTACTTCCGGCGGACCTGACAGGGTTTTCCATGTATCAGAAGGATACCGGAGCGTTTGTCTATCAAAACGGCGCAGTGATGTGCAACCTCTTTTTAGCGGATGAAATCAATAGAACTTCGCCTAAGACGCAGTCAGCATTACTGGAGGTCATGGAAGAGGGCCGAGTTACAGTAGATGGCGTCACAAGGGAGCTGCCCAAGCCGTTTATTGTTATGGCGACGCAGAACCCGCTGGGCAGTGCCGGTACGCAGCCGTTGCCGGACTCGCAGCTGGATCGTTTTATGGTACGGATTCGCATGGGATATCCGACACCGCAGGACGAAATGGAGATTCTGCGCAGACAGAGCAAGGGCATAACTTTGGATCAGGTCGCGGCGGTGACGTCTGCGGAAGGGCTCCTGCGGATGCGTGGAGAAGCCGAAGAAGTCCATGTGCAGGATTCCATCTATGATTATATTGTGCGCTTGGTACAGGAAACCAGACGCCATCCGGACGTGAGGCAGGGAGTCAGTCCGCGTGGAGCGATCGCGCTGATGCGTATGGCAAAGGCACTCGCTTATCTGCAGCAAAGAGAATACGTATTGCCGGAGGACATCGGGGATATCGCGGTAGATGTTCTGGCACATCGGATCGTATTGTCTCCAAGAGCGCGGGCAGGACGGGTGGAGGCGGAGCAGGTGATTGAACAGCTTTTGCAGAGCGTAGAGCCTCCGGATCTTCGGAGGAAAGCAAAATGAGGCTCCTTCTATACGTCATTGGACTTATATTTTGGGGATATACCGCTGTTTTTTATGCAAGCCGGGTTCTGGGAGCCATATGCGCTGTATGGTTCCTGATGGCTCCGGTTTCTTTTCTATGGGGGCTCTATGCCGTAAAAAGGCTCAGAGTCCTTCTTTCTTTTCAGGAGAATCCCATCTCTGTGGGGGAAAAAGCGGCTCTGCAGATCCGATTGGAGAATCCGACGCCATTTTCCATGGGACAGGTTCAGGTGGATCTGGAATGGGAACATAGCTATGAACGGGTTCCGGTCAGAGAGAAGCTTCGGATCGCGGTAGGAGGGCAACAAAAGAGTAAGACCGTGCTTATAACGGATTGCGCACTGGTAGGGACACTGCATTGCCGGGTGCTTCATCTACGGGCACAGGACAGTCTGAGGCTCTTTACCTATCGGAAAAAGATGCAGATAGAGGAAGTGTTGACGATATTGCCGCCATCCTATCCGGCGGATATCAGAGAAAAGGAACAAAGCAGGGGAAGCCGTGGAGAAGGAGAGGCACTGCAAACAGAGCGGGGCGGAGAGAATTCTTCTGAAGTCTATCAGATCCGGGAATACCATGCCGGGGACAGAACACGGAGTATTCACTGGAAGCTCAGTGCCCGAACGGAAACGCTTCAGGTCAGAGAATTCAGCCATCAGGCCAATGTATATTACGCGCTGCTCCCGGACTTGTCCGCACCGGAGGGAGATCTGACAGGAATCAACGAGGTCTTTTGTATCCTTCTGTCTCTGGGAGAGGCACTGTTAAGAGAGCGGGAGGGCTTTTTCCTGGCGTGGTATAAGCCGGAACAGCAAGAGATGGAACGCCGATGGATTTCGCTGGAAGAGGAGATCTATGAAACCTTTTGGGAGATCTTTGAAGCAGGGATAGGCCAATTGAAGGAGAGTATGTCGGTAAAGTATCGGCAATTCTATCCGGAGGAGATTTTACGGATCGCGGTGGATCGAAAGCTGAATCTTACTGTAAATGAGGAAGTACAGTATGTCTTCCAACCAGAAAAAATACAGGAGGGGTTGGAGGAGATCCTAAGCTGAGAAGGGAGGGAAAATCCGTGAAGAAGCAAAACAGCCAGGTGATTCATATGGCAGAAGAAGAGACGACAAAGCTTCAGAAAAAGAACCGATGGAGCAGGACAGGAAAGTGGCTGGGAAGTCTTTTGCTTCTGTGGCTGGAACTGATCACGTCCGTACGGATTTTCCTGGAAATGTTTCCCACCAATCGGAGGGTCGACTGGACAATGCTTTTGGTAGGAGCGCTGGTGATTTCGCTGTGGATGCTTCTGGTCTATGCCAAATCCAGATGGATGCCGGTATTGTTTCTGGTGACGCTTTTGGGGATTGGCGGCTTTCTGTGGAGAGAATGGCAGTGGGTCTGGCGCGGAGTTTCTCAGTTGATCGATGCGGTGATAAGGCAGATCAATGCCTATCATCATCAGACCTATTCGTTGTGGAATCTGCCGGTGACGAATTTTACCGGGATCTTGATCTGCTGTATGTGTCTATTGGGAATCTGGTGCGGATATTATACGGTTCGCAGAAGGGGAGCGTCCATGGCCTGCCTCCCGGCATTCTGTATAATACTTCTGGGGTTTGGGAGCGGGAGAATGCCGGATTGGCAGAGTACGATGCTTTTGATCGGTTTATTTTTCGCACTCTACAGTTTGCAGAGAAGGACGCTAAGAAAGCCATCCACAGATAGTATATTCGGCGCGGTGGTGATGGGAGGCATGGCGGTACTGCTGTTTGCGCTGTGCTTTTTTATCGCGGGTCCGTTTCTGGAAGGAGAGGCGGCCAGGTATCAGACGGAGCTCAGAGAGATGCAGCAGAAGTTTTTAAGTTCCTGGGAGGAGAGCAGGGAAAATTCAGATGAGGAGTCGCGGCCTTCCAAGAACACAACTCCGGAAGAGGCACAGCCAAGCAGTCAGCTAAGTAATAACGCGCCGTTTTTTACGGGGCGCGTCGTATTGACGGCGGCTTTGAATCAGCCTCCGCAGGGGGCGTTGTATCTGCGGGAATTCGCAGGAAGGGATTATAACGGAAGGTCCTGGACTGCGTCGCAGAGCGGAGATTGGCAGGAGAGGGAGCTTCAGGTTCAGACCATGATCTATGACAGGATGATAGAAGAGGGGGAAGAACCGTTGGGGATTACGGTACGGTTGATGGGAGGAATCAAAGAATACGCCTATGTGCCTTATTATACGGTGCTGCCGGAGGAGCTGAAGGCGTATGCGGATGGTATGATCACCGTAATGACCAATCCTTATACATATTGGGGCTTTCCTTTTGTAAAATTGGAGGGAGATGTTCAGGATCACCCGTACGAGAGAGAATACCGCAGGTATGTATATGAAAAATACTTAGATCTTCCGGAGCAAGGACTGGAGCGGCTTCTCAGCGAATGTCAGGCGGATGGGATGCCGTATGGGCCGGAGAATCTGGAAAATATTACAGATTATATATGGGGATGGTTGAGTTCTTTGACTTATAGTCAGGATCTGGAGCCGCTGCCTGCGGGAACCGATTATACAGAATATTTTTTGTATGAACAGCAAAAAGGATATTGTGTGCATTTTGCGACAGCGGCCACACTGATGTACCGCGCTATGGGGATCCCCGCCCGGTTTGTTACCGGTTACATGATCCCGCGGTCAGAATTTAATGACGAGAATGCTGCTTATGCCAGGGACTATATGGGCCACGCGTGGACGGAGATCTATAAGGATGGCTGGGGGTGGACCTATGTGGATATGACGCCGCCATCCGTGGACAATCCCTTGTATAATGGTTCAACAGAGGAAGTATCCAGACGGGAGAGCCGACCGGAAAGTAGGGAGGAGAGCCGCCAGGAAAGCCGAAGAGAGGATTCGGTGGAAGAGTCGATCCCTATGGATACGGATTCCCAAGGAGCGCTGCCGGGAGGGGAGAAGCCTGCGGCAGAAGGCTCCAGGGTGTTGTGGCTGTGGTTAGGAGAAGCATTGTTGGGGATACTCTGTCTGGCGATATTCGCGGCCGTGATTTGGGGACGCAGAGAATATCTCTGTGAAAAAAGAGAAAAGAGAAAAGAAGAGGATTACCGAACGGCTATAAGTGACCTGGGACAATGCGTATTTCGGGCCTATACATTCAGCGGCCATTCTATGGATGAGCCGCTGGAGGCAGACTTCGGCGAAGAGTTCTGTAAGGAAATGGCGCTTCCGGAGGCAAGAGCCTTTTGGAAACGTCTGAGGGAGGCTGCTTATGGAGGGCGGATCATGGACGAAACGGAGTATACAGAGGCGCTTCGGGAGTACCATGTCCTACTTCAGGAGATGGAAAAGGAATGGGGAACAGGAAAGCGGCTGTGGGCCCGCTGGGGTCTATGCCTGTATTAAAAAAATACTTGATTTTTCCAGAGGATACAGTATAATAGAGGCAGATTGCTGAGAATGGGAGGCGCTCCGATGGAGAGAGTATATATTCAGGATGTCCGTAAGGCATTGGGAGAGAAGATCAAGGTGCAGGGCTTTGTGGAGAATATCCGCAATGGCAAATCGATGGCTTTTTTGATTGTTAAGGATATTACCGGCAGATTGCAGGTTACGGTGGAAAAGGAGAAGTGTCCGCAGCTGTGTGATGTTCTGGATGCTCTTACACCGGATTCCGTCATTACAGCGGTGGGAACGGTTGTCGAGAATGAATATGTCAAGCTGAACGGTTTGGAGTTTTTGCCGGAATCGATCACGGCAGAGAGTATAGCAGACGCGCTGCCGATCGTTCGCAAAGAGATCCCGGCGACCAAGAAGAAAAAAGCAGTAGAGCGTTCCAGCATCGATCAGCGGATCGATTACCGTTGGATTGATCTGCGAACGGATGAGAATCAGCTCATGATCAAGGCGCAGACCGTTTTGGTCGGCGCAATGCGTCATTATCTGCAGGAGCGCGGTTTCCTGGAGATTCATACGCCTAAGCTGATCGGAGCCGCCAGTGAGAGCGGAGCCGACGTATTTGAAGTAGAGTATTTCGATCGTAAGGCATACCTTGCGCAAAGTCCGCAGTTCTACAAGCAGATGGCGATGGCCAGCGGCCTGGAGCGGATCTTTGAGGTAGGGCCGGTATTCCGCGCGGAAAAATCCTACAGCAATAAGCATACAACGGAATTTTCCGGATTTGATCTGGAGTTCAGTTATATCACATCTTATAAGGACGTGATGAAGTTGGAGGAAGATCTCCTGACATATGCTTTGGAAGAGGTTAAAAACGCCTATGGAGAGGAGATTCAAAAGCTCTTCGGTAAAGAAGTCATTGTGCCGAAGAAGCCGTTCCCTGTAATCCGGCTGGAGGATTTGTATACGGAGCTGGAGAAGGAGTTTGGATATACGGCCCCAGAAGAGGAGCACGGAGACCTGACGACGGAAGCGGAACGCCTGAGTTATGAGTGGGTGCAGAAAAAGTACGGCCACGAGTTCCTTTTTGTTACGGATTACAGTGCTGAGAAACGGGCATTTTACCATATGCGGGATGAGAACGGCGTACCTATGGGCTATGATCTTATCTGGCGCGGTGTGGAGATCACGACGGGCGCACAGAGGGAACACCGTTATGAAGTCCTGAAGGCACAGGCAGAAGAAAAAGGACTGGCGGAAGACGTTAAGTTTTATCTGGAATTCTTCCGGTACGGCTGTCCTCCGCACGGCGGCTTCGGCCTGGGGATTGACCGCCTGACCATGCTGCTTCTGGGCTTGACCATCAAGGAAGCCATGTTCCTGTTCCGAGGTCCCAATCGTTTGAATCCGTAAAGACAATATAGAATATGCCGATCTGATTGAATGAACAGATCGGCATATTTTTTTTGAAAAAGTTTTTAATTCTTAGTTAGGACTAAGGTAGGTATTGTATAGTAAATACATCCCAAGGATACAGCAGACAATGACAGGAGGGAAGAAGTCATGGGATATCAGGCAACATTCAAACGCTATGAGATCAAATACATGCTGAACGCGCAGGAAAAGAAAGAGATCCTGCGGGCGATGGAGCCTCACATGAAGCTGGATCAGTATGGAAGGACAACGATCCGCAATATTTACTATGATACGGATACCTTTCGTTTGATCCGCAACTCGCTCGACGGACCAATCTATAAAGAAAAGCTTCGGATCCGCAGCTATGCGGAGGCAGCGCCGGACGATCCGGTATTTATAGAGCTAAAGAAAAAGTATGATTCCGTCGTTTACAAGCGTCGTTTGGTACTTTCTGAACAGCAGGCGGCCGAATGCTTCCGTAAGGGAGAGGCTCTTCCGGTAGATTCTCAGATCGCGCGGGAGATCGAGTATTTCCGATGGTATTATGGAAGGCTTCATCCTGCCGTATTCCTCTCCTATGAGAGGGAAGCGTATTATGCACTGGATGGAAGCGATTTTCGGGTGACATTTGATGAAAATATTTTATACCGGGAACAGGATTTTTCACTGGGAAGCAAAATTTATGGACATCCGCTTTTGCAGCGTGGAGAAACACTCATGGAAGTAAAAACTTCCGGCGGCATCCCATTGTGGATGAGCCGGGTATTGACACAGAATCATTTGTACAAAACGTCGTTTTCCAAGTATGGAGCGGCCTATCGGAATATCATTAATGAAAAAACACAAGGAGGACTATCTTATGCTGGATAATATTTTTCAAGGGATTTTTGATACGGAGACGACAAGCGTCATTTCGGTTCCGGATTTTCTGTTGTGCGTGGGAGCGGCTCTTTTGATCGGACTGCTTCTGGCGGGTGTCTATATGTATAGAACACGGTATAACAAGGGATTTGTAGCGACATTGGCGCTCCTTCCGGCAGTAGTGTGCGTGGTGATCATGATGGTCAACGGCAATGTAGGGGCCGGAGTGGCGGTAGCGGGAGCCTTTAGCCTGGTGCGATTCCGCTCGGCGCCCGGTTCGGCCAAAGAGATTGGAGCGATTTTCATCGCTATGGCAACCGGACTTCTCACCGGTATGGGG
>CAVGBV010000024.1:10944-21902 GCA_963627615.1 Alloprevotella sp. | reverse complement strand
TGGGGTACGCGTTGTTGTTTGCTGTGATTTTGGGAGCGGTCAGCATGCTGTACAGCCGCTTGGACTTTGGAGCCAAGAAGAAGGCGGTTGGATACAAGACGCTGCATATTACGATTCCGGAAGACCTCGATTATACGGAAGTATTTGATGAGATTTTGAGAGAATATGTAAGTGAGTACGAATTGACACAAGTCAAGACATCCAATATGGGCAGTCTGTTTCGTCTGACTTATAATGTAACCATGCGTGATGCGGCACAGGAGAAGGAAATGATCGACCGTCTGCGCTGCAGAAACGGGAATTTGGAGATCAGTGTCTCCAAGCAGGAAACGAGTACAGTGGAGTTATAATCATGAAAAGAAAAAGAATAGCAGCGTTTTTACTGGCCGGATTGATGGCAATATCCGGCTGTACGGCAGGAGGCACAACAGACAGCAGCGTGTCCAGTACGTCAGCGTCTGAGAGTTCTACAGTAACGGCAGGAAATTCTGATAAAGAAGAGTCCAGTGTATCCCAGGAATCATCAGCAGATGTTAAGGAATTTACACAGAGGGATCTGGAAGCGGCTTATGATACCGCATCCGCTGTCAGCATTGAGCTGCAGGGCGATACCGCCTCCGCTTCATCGAATGCGGTTCAGATCTCGGAAGGAACCGTGACGATCACAGAAGAGGGAACCTATATCATCTCCGGAACATTGAAGGAAGGAATGATTATCGTAGAGGCATCGGAAACGGATAAGGTTCAGATCGTCCTGAACGGTGTGGAGATCACCAGTGCGTCTTCGGCTGCGATCTATGTCCGATCGGCCAAAAAGGTTTTTGTCACATTGGCAGAAGGGACGGAGAATACTCTAGCCAATGGCGGAAGCTATATAGCGCTGGATGATAATAATATCGATGCAGTGATCTTTTCCAAAGAGGATTTGACGCTGAACGGCAGCGGCAGCCTGACAATCATGGCGGCTGCAGGTCATGGCATCGTCTGCAAGGATGCTCTCGCGATTACCGGCGGAAATTATGAGATTACAGCGGAGAAACATGGCATAGAAGGAAAGGACAGCATTCGGATTGCGGATGGTACTTTCACGATCACATCCGGAAAAGACGGCATACATGTGGAGAACGAAGACAATGAAGAAGAAGGCTATCTCTATATTGAGAACGGTACCTTTACGATCACTTCCGAAGGGGATGGCATGAGCGCAGGAGCTTATCTTCTGATTGAAGAGGGAACCTATCAGATCCTGTCAGGAGGAGGCAGTGTGAATGGCAGAACGCATAGTGAGAGCTGGGGATTTGATCCGAGGCAGAGCCAGAATACGACGCTGGAGGACTCCGTCAGCACCAAAGGAATGAAAGCTGCCGGCAGTTTGACGGTCAATGGCGGAACATTCACGATTGATGCTGCGGATGACGCGGTGCATTCCAATGGGAATCTGACAGTGAACGGCGGTGTCTTTCAGATTTCGACTGGGGACGATGGATTCCATGCGGATAATGCTCTTACCATCACAGCGGGAACAATTACGATTGATAAGAGCTATGAAGGAATCGAAGGCTTAACGATAGAGATTCAGGGAGGATATATCGATCTGACAGCCAGTGATGACGGACTGAACGCGGCGGGTGGAAATGACGGTTCCGGCAGTATGTTTACGGCGACCGAGGGAATATATATCCATATTTCCGGCGGCGAGATCCATATCAATGCCTCCGGCGACGGAATTGATTCCAATGGA
Source organism: Alloprevotella sp. (assembly GCA_963627615.1). Lineage (GTDB taxonomy): Bacteria > Bacillota > Clostridia > Lachnospirales > Bianqueaceae > Faecimorpha. Next base: position 20,161 of record CAVGBV010000024.1, on the reverse strand, counting down.
GATCTGGTCGTTTCCGGCGGAGAGACCTATGTCTCCGGACCGACGGACAACGGCAACGGTGCTCTGGATTATGACGGCAGCGCGGAGATCAGCGGAGGGATTCTGATCGCGGCGGGATCTTCCGGAATGGCACAGAACTTTGGAAGCAGTTCAACACAGGGAACGATCATGGTCAATATTGTAGGCGCGGCGGGATCGGTGATTTCGCTGCGGGATAGTTCCGGTCAGGTATTGGCCTCGTGGACAGCCGAAAAGGCGTATTCCAATGTGGTGATCAGCTGTCCGGGGCTGGCCGTGGGAGAGACCTATACACTGCAGGCAGGTGACAGCAGTACGGAGATCACCATGAGTAGTCTGGTATACGGCGGCAGCGGCAGTATGATGGGAGGGGGCCCTGGAGGTATGATGGGCGGCGGCCCCGGCGGACCAAGACGCTAAAGAATTATAGCAAGGCATTCCGCCTGTCAGGCACAATCAACGGTCTGGCAGGCGGAATTTTTCTGCGGTATGTTTTTAATATTCCATGGACAAACGGATCTTTCCATAGTATACTATTTTTAGATATTGCAGTCAGAAAATCTATGGGAGGTTACAACAATGAGAGACTTGTTTTCTAAAAAGGTGGTTGCGGGAGATGACGTGAAGCCATGGCTGGTGGCAGGCCCTTTTTATGTAGATCTGGTAGGGATTCTGGACGAACGTACGTATTTTGAAAATCCGGTGTGTACCGTTGGTGAAGAAGCGGCAGAAGAAGCGATGGCAGGCTTTTCGTCCGTTCTTCGGAAGGCAGACGCACAGGAGTACCAGGAAGTATCCTATCCGTATGGTCAGACAGGACGTTGGAGCATTTTATCGACGGAAGAGATCTATCATGGATTTGGTCAGTATTTTGTGACCAATCATCTGGGAGTGATTACAGCATACACTTGCCTGCAGAGCGAAGCGGAGCAAGAGGTTACACTGCGTCTGGAGACACGTCTGAGGGAACGATTTTGTCTGATTGTAAACGGAGAGATCGTACTTAATAATAAAGAGCTTTGTGCCGAGCAGCAATCCAAGGCAACTCCCGCAGAGGTATCCGTGAGACTGCGTTCTGGAGTAAACCGGATTGCACTTGTGGTACTGCGGATTGCCCGGATGGCAGAGGTTGGCTGGCGTCTGCGGATGGTCCGGGCAGAGTCTCCTGTGACAGTCTATACGCCGCTCGGAGATGTATCCAAAGAGGATCGGGCGAATCTAGAAGAGAGTTTACAGAGAACCTGCCTGGAACAGGATACCTACCGGGAAGGCGAACCCGTGTACTTCAGAGTCGGAGAATCTGAAACCGCTTCGGTGGAGGTTCAGCTTATGGACTCCGAGGGCAGGATCTGTGCAGAAGAGAAAACTTCCGGAGGCAGGCTGCAGTTGAGCGCCGGAGAAAAGCCGGGTGCATACAGGATCCGCGCTACATGGTATCAGAAGGACATAGCGCGTGCACAGCGGGAGTATTCGATTCTGGTCTGCAAGGTTCTTACAGCGAATCCGGGGTATGAAAAGCTGGCGGAAAGACGGAAAACTTTCCTCACGGCTTGCGCGGAGCTGGATCCATATAAGAACGCCAGGGAAGCGGCGGATATCGTATGGGCCAGGTATCTTCTGGGACGCTATGAAGAGATTGAGTACGGCATGATTGATCTTGCGTGTCAGTCGGTAGACCGTAAGGATGACTGCGCGGATTTTATTTTGCTGCCCCTGTTGCGAGTTGTATATGAGGAGCGGAAGTCCCGTCATCTCCCGGAAAAGTACATGGAGAGAATTCGGCAGGCAGCGCTGGGCTTCAAGTATTGGGTCGATGAAGCCAATGACTGCATGATGTGGTTTGATTCTGAGAACCATCGGTTTGGGTTCCATACATTGGAATATCTGGCGGGACTTCTGTATCCGCAGGACATTTTTACCAACAGCGGACAGAATGGACTTTTTCATAGCCTGAAGGGGCGTATGCACCTGATGGAGTGGCTGGGACAGAGACTGCGGTTCGGTTTCAATGAATTCCATTCGGATTCGTATCTGCCAGTAACGATGGGACCGATGCTTGCCATTCAGGAGATGGCGCCGTATGAAGAGTTCAGCCTACGTACGATGGCCAGAGAGCTGACCAATATCATGGTGTTTCATCTGGCGGCCAATAGCTTTAACGGTGCGATGGCTTCTCCCAGAGGACGCAGCTATAATCTTCCCATGCGCAATCCTATGCAGCAGGGAACGACTTCGATATTGTATGTCCTTTTCGGAAGGGACGACGCGGCGCTGAAGATCACGCCAGGTGCGATGGCGGTTGCGGCAGGCGGGTATCTTCCGCCGGAAGGAATCTGCCGTGTGGCATACGATTATCAGGAGATGGAGAATTTCTATAAGTCCGGTCTGTATCATGAGGGCAAACAAAACGCGGACATCACGGCCTATCGGACTCCGGAATACATGGTCTCCAGCGTTCGGCACCACAATGTGGGGACCTGTGAGGCACACCTGCATGTGGCACAGGTCACGCTGCCGAAGGATACGATTCTCTTCCTTTCTGCGCCCTTTACAAAGCAGGAGGGTGGCGGACTGCGGCCGGATTATTGGGCAGGACAGGCGGATACGCCGGAAGTGTACCAATATCGGGGAACATTGTGCGTCTGCTGGAATACGGTGACACATCCATTTGTCTGGATGACGCATTGTCATTTTGATAGGAGCCGTTTTGACGAAGTGGTGCATCAGGATCACTGGACCTTTGGCAGAGTGGGGGACAGTTATGTAGGAATCTGGTCAGAGAAACCGCATATGGCTGCCTCCAGAGGAAACTATGCCGGACGGGAGCTGATCAGTGAAGGACGTGAAAACGCGTGGATCGTAGAATGCGGATCCAAACGGGAAGACGGGAGCTTTGAGCGTTTCGCCCGCCGCCTGCATAAGGCAGAGATCCATAGGAAAAAGGAAAAGCTGATCTTTGAGTCTCCTAAGCATGGGCGCATGGTATTCAGCCACGCTTTCTCTGTTGAGGGGAAGGAGGTTCCTGTTCGGAATATGGCGGTGGAGAGCCGGTATATGCGTTCCAGATACGGCAGCGGAACGTATGAATATCATTTTGACGGCTTGGATGGAACCGTTTGGACCTATGTCAGCAGTGTATAACAGAGGTGAAGTTATGAAAAAGAATCCATATCATGCTCCGTTTGCGATGGAGGAGGTTCTTCCGCCGATATTCCCGGACCGGACCGTTTGTGTCGCGTGGACGGACGGAGACGCGGGAGCGATTCAGCAGGCAATTGATGACTGTGCGGCGCAGGGCGGCGGAACGGTAGCGGTTGCCGAAGGGTATTGGCTATCGAGAGGACCATTGGTGCTGAGAAGCAATATCCGGCTGCAGCTGGAAGCAGGGACGATGCTGGAGTTCAGCGATCGGTTTGAAGATTATCTGCCCGTGGTGCTGACGCGTTGGGAGGGGATTGAATGCTATAACTATTCTCCGCTGATTTACGCGCGTGACTGTGAGAATATCGCGATTGTCGGTAAGGGAGCCCTGTTGGGACGCGGAACAACCTGGTGGAACTGGAAAAAGCGGCAGGGAACGGCGGCGGAAAAGCTGTACCGTGCGCAGCAGAATCAGCTGTCGGTAGAGGAGCGCCGGTATGGAACAGAGGAGGCCGCTTTGCGCCCCTCCTTCATCCAGCCGTTTCATTGTAAAAATGTACAGCTGGAGGGACTGACCATTGTGGACGGACCGCAATGGACGGTGCATCCGGTATACTGTGAAAATGTGTTGATTCAAAACTTGGATATTCAGACGCACGGCCATAATACAGACGGACTGAATCCGGATTCCTGCAGAAATGTTGTGATCGAAGGATGCCGTTTTTATACGGGAGACGATTGTATCGCGATCAATTCCGGAATGAATGAGGATGGACGGCGTGTGAATCGGCCCTGTGAGAATATCATTATCCGGAACAATCAGATGCTCGAAGGACATGGCGCGATCGTGATCGGAAGCGGAATGTCCGGCGGTGTCCGCAATGTTTATGCCAGCAACAATCAGATTCAGGGCGGTATGTGGGGGATCCGGATCAAGTCTATGAGAGGCAGGGGCGGATACATCAAGGATATCTGGATGGAAGATACAGAGATCAGCAATATCCGCCGAAGCCCGATTCAAATCAGTATGTTCTATGATACGGCAACGGTAGAGCCGACAGAGAGCGTTCCGCCGGTGGTCTCAGGAATTCATCTGAAGAACATCCGAGGCCGGAAGAATCAGGGAGCGGTTGATGTGATCGGACTGCCGGAGCAGCCCATGCAGGATGTTACGTTTGAAGAAGTTCATTTTTCACCAGCGGTTGAGGTGCGTGTGAGAGATGCGGAATTTGAAGAAGTAAAATAAATATATAAGGAGGAATCGGTATGGCGGCAATCCAGAAAAGAAGGTTCGGACGGACCAATCTGATGATCACGGAACTGGGATTTGGAGCGATGAACCTGCGGATGTTGGAGAGCAAACAGAAGGGGCTGGACCTGCTTCACCATGTACTGGACCAGGGAATCAATTTTATCGATACAGCCAGAAGTTATACAGGAACCTGCGCGGATGGGACATATGTAGAGAGTGAGGAGCTGGTAGGGGAGGCGATCGAGCAGCGTACGGATCTGACGGAACCGATCGTCATTGTAACCAAGGGACATGGCTATGAGCTGAAGCCTTTGGCTGAGGAACTTGCCGCAACACGGAAGGCGCTGCGGATTCAGGGATTGGGAGAGGATATGCATATCGGTCAGACACCGATCCGCCTGGTGTATTTTCTGCATGGAATCGGAGATGAACGCTGGGCGGTCGTACGCAATTCCGGTGTGCTGCCGAGGCTGAGAGAGCTGCAGCAGGAGGGACTCATCAGCTTCCCCGGATTTTCCAGTCATTATCCGTTTGCTAAAGAGATCCGTGAGGCAGTCGATACGGACTGTTTTGATGTAGTAGAGCTGCCGTATAATGTCTATAACCGAAGTTTGGGAGAGGACGGCGAGACAGACATCCTACAATATATCCATGAAAAGGATCTGGGTATCGTTAACATGAAAGCTTTTAACGGCAACAGCATGCTGCCGATCTATCAGGTACTGCGTGAATTTGTTTCGATCGACTACCGGGATATGCTGAATTTCTGTTTGTCCAATCCCTATATCACATCGGTGGATGCAGGCGCGAGGACTCCGGAAGAGATCGACGCGGATATCGCGGTCGCTCTGGGAGAGAGACCTTCTGCGGAAAAGCGTAGAGAATGGGCGGCGGAGGCCGATAAGGTTTCGGGCCTGATGAAGGATACCTGCCGGGAATGTATGCATTGCCTGGAAAAATTCTCATGTCCCAATGGACTGAATTTCCCGGAGATTTTGTCCGTATACTCACGAATGAAGATCTGTACGAGTCTGGGCAAGGATATCCGGCAATATCAGGAGCAGTACCGGGCGCTTCCCATGAGCGGAGCGGACTGTCTGGAGTGCGGAGCCTGCCTGGAATGGTGCGAATATAAACTGAATATCCCAAAGCTTCTGAAGGAAGCAGAGGAGACGCTGCGCTAAGAAAAGAGCCCCTTGGGGGCTCTTTTTCTTAAAAATTTTAGAACGCGTTCATAATTTATTCTTCCTTTTTCATGGGAAATGCGATATACTATAGACATTGTTATACCCTTATCGGGATCTATTATATCGGAGGGAAGAGAAATGCAGGAATTATTGGAAGTATTGGAAAAGAACAGCCGAATCAGCGTAAAGGATCTTGCGGTCATGCTGCAGGAGGAGGAGCCAGAGATTGCGGCGCAGCTGAGCCAGCTTGAAAAGGATAAAATTATTTTCGGATATCATACGATGATCAATTGGGATAAGGCACATATTGACCGGGTCACAGCGCTGATTGAAGTCCGGGTGACGCCGCAGAGAGGCGAGGGCTTTGATAATATTGCCCAGCGTATCTATCAGTTTGAAGAAGTTACGGCAGTCTATCTGATGTCAGGTGCGTTTGACCTTACGGTAATCGTAGAGGGCAAGACCATGAAAGAGGTCGCTCTCTTTGTTGCGCAGAGATTGGCGCCGATCGATCAGGTGCTCAGTACTTCGACGCACTTTATTCTGAAGAGGTATAAGGACCACGGTGTAATTCTGGAAGAAAAAGAGAGCGATGAAAGGATGTTGGTTTCCCCATGAGAGATTTTATTAATGAAACAGTTCGGGCACTTCCGCCTTCCGGAATCCGGCGTTTCTTCAATCTCGCGAGCGAGATGAAAGATGTAGTATCGCTGGGTGTGGGCGAACCGGATTTTCTTACTCCGTGGAATGTCCGTGAGGAGGCCATCTATTCGCTGGAAAAGGGCAGAACGGTATATACGGCCAACGCGGGATTGATGGAGCTGCGTAAGGAGCTGAGTCATTATCTGAAGCGTAAGTATTCGCTGGAATATGATCCGGCCAATCAGCTGCTGATTACAGTCGGAGGAAGCGAAGCGATCGATGTCGCACTGCGGACGATTCTGATGCCCGGAGATGAAGTGCTGATTCCGGAGCCGTCGTTTGTTTCCTATAAGCCCTGCGCGATCATGGCAGGAGGCAAGGCAGTAGTTGTTCCGCTGCGTGGAGAGAATGGCTTTAAGATTACGGTGCGTGACCTGGAGGGACTGGTCACAGAGAAGACCAAAGTTCTGGTATTTCCCTATCCGGGCAATCCCACCGGAGCGACGATGTCCAAGAAGGATATGGAGGAGCTGTGCCGTTTCATCTGTGAAAAGGATCTGTTTGTTCTGTCGGATGAGATCTATGCGGAGCTTACATATGATGAGCCTCATACTTCCATTGCCTCCATGCCGGGAATGTATGAGAGAACGCTGGTCATCAATGGTTTTTCCAAAGCCTTTTCCATGACAGGATGGCGTCTTGGCTATGCCGCGGGACCCAAGGAGCTGCTGGAGCAGATGACCAAGGTGCATCAGTTCGCGATTATGTGCGCGCCGACAACCAGCCAGTATGCGGCGATAGAGGCGCTTAAGAACTGCGACCGCGCTGTAGAAGAGATGAAACAGGAATATAATAGGAGAAGGAGACTCGTTGTGTCCAAGCTCCGTGAAATGGGGCTGCCATGCAGCGATCCCAGCGGCGCGTTCTATGTATTTCCCTGTATCCGTTCTACAGGCATGACATCCGAGGAGTTTTGCCAAAAGCTGCTGCATCAGAAAAAAATCGCCGTCGTTCCCGGCGATGCCTTTGGAGCGAGCGGCGAAGGATATGTCAGAATCTCTTACGCTTACAGCGTAGAGCGCCTGAATATGGCACTTACGCGTATCAGTGAGTTTTTGCAGGAGCTGTAAGCTCCTTCTGACATTGAGGACAATAACCGTACAGGTAGACCTGAACGCCGGTAATCCGGAAAGATGAAGCAGCGTCAGCCTGGGCTTCAATATTATCTAAGAGAGAAGCTGGCAAGTCGTAAACGCATTTACAGCGTTGGCATTGGATGTGCGGATGAGGAGCGGTGGCCGCGTCATAGCGGTAACAATCCTCGCCGACATTGAGCTGCTGTATCAGACCGGCATCCCGCAGGGATTCCACAGTTTTATAAACCGTGGCAAGGCTCATCGTGGGATGGGACGGGTGAAGGGACGAAAAGATGGTCTCAACCGTGGGATGGGCTGTCGTACCGCACAGGTAATTATAGATGGCGATACGCTGCGGTGTTGCTTTCAGGCCGTGATCCTTTAATAAGGCAACAGCTTGTTCCATAATAGACCTCCTTAATAATAGATTTTAATTGATAATAATTATTATAAAAGAAAAAGAAGAGGCTGTCAAGGAGATTTTTAAAAAGTCATGAATATTGTACTTTTGGAGCCGGAGATTCCGGCCAATACCGGAAATATTGCAAGAACCTGCGCATGTACCGGCGCGAGTCTGCATCTGATCCGCCCACTTGGATTTTCGCTGGATGAAAAGAGCCTGCGCAGAGCCGGGCTGGATTATTGGGATAAGCTGGACATCCGGATCTATGACAGCTATCCGGAGTTCCGCAGCCTTCATCCGGAGGCCAGGGTTTATATGGCGACAACGAAAGGGCCGAGGACCTATGCGGAACCCGCGTATCAGCCGGATGATTATCTGATGTTCGGTAAGGAGACGGCAGGGATTCCGGAGGAGATTCTGGCGCAGAATAAGGAGTGGTGTATCCGGATTCCGATGACGGAACATCTGCGTTCGCTGAACCTGTCCAATGCCGTAGCGGTGGTGTTGTATGAATCTCTCCGGCAGCAGGATTTCGCGGGTTTGCAGGAAACGGGACACCTGCGTAAGTATGATTGGGAGAATTTGTGATGGAAGAAAAAGCGCTGAAAAAGCTTGAGTTTGATAAGATACGTACGCTCTTAGCCGAGCGTGCCGCATCTGCGGCAGGAAAAGAGCTGTGCGGAACACTGGAGCCGCTGACAGATCTGTGGGAGATCGAGCGCCTGCAGCAGGAGACAGAAGAAGGCTTTACGATGCTGATTCAGCAAGGAGAGCCGCCCTTTGGCGGAATCCGGGATATCCGCGGGATATTGCAGAGGGTGAGTGTGGGTGGCCTCTTGTCGATGGGAGAGCTGCTCATGACAGCGGATACGCTGCGAAGTATCAAAACGGTAAAAGCCTATGGACGGAAGGACGAGGATACGCCTCCAAGACCGATGCTGGATCCGCTTTTTTCCGGACTCGGAAGTTATGCCTCGCAGGAGAAGGAGATTGAGCGCTGCATCCTCTCGGAAGAGGAGATGGACGATCATGCGAGTGAGCGCCTGGCAACCATACGCCGTCAGATCCTGAAGGCACAGCAGCAGGTGAGAACACAGCTGAATGATATGATCCATTCACCGGTTTACAGTAAGATGCTGCAGGATCCGGTTGTAACCTTCCGGTCCGGCAGATATTGCCTTCCGGTCAAGGCGGAATTCCGCGGAAGCGTGAAGGGCATGGTGCATGACCAGTCCTCCAGCGGCTCTACGGTTTTTGTTGAACCTATGGCGGTTGTGGTATTGAACAACAAAGTGACGGAGCTTGCGGCAGAAGAGAAGGAAGAGATCGAACGGATCCTGCGGTATCTGAGTGACATGGTGCAAAAGATCGCGCGGGAGCTTACAGAAGATATTCAGGTGATGGCACGGCTAGACTTTATCTTTGCCTAGGCCAAACT
>CAVGBV010000024.1:9566-10934 GCA_963627615.1 Alloprevotella sp. | reverse complement strand
ATGCGGTACGGCCGCACTTTGGCCAGGAACGGAGAATTGATCTGCCGGGAGCCAGACATCCTCTGATTGAGGCATCGAAAGTAGTGCCGATTCATATCTGTCTGGGCGGAGATTTTACATCGCTGATTATCACTGGACCGAATACGGGAGGTAAGACCGTCAGCCTTAAGACATTGGGACTGCTGACGTTGATGGGACAGGCAGGACTGCATATTCCGACTTCCTCCAGAGCGGTTCTGACGGTGGTAGATCAGGTGTTTGCCGATATCGGAGACGAACAGAGTATTGAACAGAGTCTGAGTACGTTTTCTTCCCATATGGTGAATATCGTAGAGATTCTGAGTAAGGTGACGCCGCAGTCCCTGGTGCTCTTTGATGAGTTGGGAGCGGGCACGGACCCGGTAGAAGGCGCGGCTCTGGCCAATGCGATTCTGGAAAACCTCCGCAGACAGCATATTTTAACGGCGGCGACCACACATTACAGTGAGCTGAAGGTATACGCACTCAGTACGGAGGGTGTGGAGAACGCGAGCTGTGAATTTGATGTGGAAACCCTGAAACCGACCTATCGCCTTCTGATCGGAGTTCCGGGCAAGAGCAATGCCTTTGCGATCTCTTCAAGACTGGGCCTCTCCGGTGAGATCATCGAGCAGGCCAAGGAGCTGTTGGAAGGCAACGATATCAAGTTTGAAGAGATGATGAGCGAGCTGGAAGCAAGGCGGCGTCAGGCTGAGGCAGAGCAGGATAAGATCCGGAGCCTCCGCATGGAGATAACGGCGCTGCAGAAAGCGGCAAAGGTGCAGGAGGAAAAACTTGCGGAGAAGCAGGATAAGATCCTGCGCGCGGCGCGAGAAGAGGCTCGTGAGATTCTGCGCAAAGCCAAGGCCGAGGCGGATGAGAATATTCAGACTATGAACCGGATGATCCGCGATGGAGCCAAGATTGATATGCGAACGCTGGAAGAGAGCCGGGCAAGGCTGCGTAAGGGAGCCAATGAGATGGACAAGGATCTGGCAGCTTCTTCCGGACGCAAGAAGGGAACGGTCGATCCGAAGCAGCTTCAGAAAGGTGTCAAGGTACGGCTGGGAACGATTGACAACGACTGTATTATCTTAAGTCCGCCGGATCCCAGAGGCATGCTGGTTGTACAGGCAGGAATCCTTCAGATGAATGTGAGAGCGGCAGATATTACGGCCATTGTCTCAGAGAAGGAAGAACGTCCTAAGACGCTGGAGAAATCGGCGGATAAGGGAGTTCGGGCCGGAGCTTACGGTAAGGCGGCAACAGTGTCCACAGAGGTGGACCTGCGAGGGATGAATACGGAGGAAGCCCTGGGTACACTGGATAAATATCTGGATGATGCCTATC
>CAVGBV010000024.1:7715-9556 GCA_963627615.1 Alloprevotella sp. | reverse complement strand
GTAAAATCCTTCCGTTTGGGGACCTACGGTGAGGGCGAGAATGGTGTAACTATAGTAGAATTGAAGAAAGGATGAGTCAAAATGGCAGCAAAACAGAGAATTTTGGTAGTGGACGACGATTCCAATATTGCGGAGCTGATCTGTCTGTATCTCGTTAAGGAAGGATTTGAGACAGAGAGAGCCCATAATGGTAAAGAAGCGTTGAAGCAGATTCAAAAGTTTTCTCCGAATCTGGTCATTCTGGATGTGATGATGCCGGAGATGGACGGATATGAAACTTGCCGGGAGATCCGAAAGCAGGGAGCGACGCCGGTGATTTTTCTGACCGCCAAGGGCGAGACCTTTGACAAGGTATTGGGACTGGAGCTTGGAGCAGACGACTATATCGTTAAGCCGTTTGACAATAAGGAACTTGTAGCGCGTGTCAAAGCGGTGCTGCGCCGTACGGAGACCAAGGAAACCAATCTGAAGAAACTGATTTTCCCGGGGCTCATCATTAACCAGTCCAATTATTCCGTCAACTATCATGACAAGGATATTGAGATGCCGCCCAAGGAGCTGGAGCTGCTGTTTTTCCTGGCATCCCATCCCAATCAGGTATTTACACGCGAGCAGCTTTTGAATCAGATCTGGGGATATGAGTACTACGGGGATACCCGTACTGTTGACGTACATATCAAGCGGATCCGTGAAAAACTGGACAATGACGATCATAGTGAGCCTTGGGGCATCAAGACGGTATGGGGCGTCGGATATAAGTTTGAGGTGAAATAATATGCCTCCGGAAATCAAACACCGATGGCTTTTTTCCGTTCGCTTTAAGCTGTTCGGTATCTATCTGCTGATCATTCTGATCATATTCGGCTGCATTCTGGGCATTTTCCCGAAGATTTTTCAAGCCTATATGTTAGAGCGGTCACAGGAGGATCTGCTTACGACCAAGCAGATTATTCAGGAGACCCTGGAACAGACGTCCTTTCAGACTACACTGTATATGCGGGAAAAATTAGACGCTGTCGCCAGGGCCAAGGGGATCGAGATCTGGATCTGCAAGCAGCCTGTCATCCAGACGGACGGATCCATGGTGGTGCCGACCATCCGATTGGGAAGCGATACGGATACGCAGGATCTTCAGCTCTCGTCGGAGAGCGCGGTATTTATTGAAGCGGTTCGTACCGGACAGATGCAGGACCGGATGTACGAAGATCAGTTCCCGGAATATTACAGTCAAAAGACGATGACACTGGCGTATTCTACGCTGTATTATGAGAATGTGCTGGCGCGGGAGATGAACGTGGAGTCTACAGCGGTTATCCTCCTGAACATCGGACTGCGGGACATCTCCAACAGTGTTCATAACATGCTTTTGGTCATTCTGATTGTATTCGGCCTGATCAGTATTCTGGTCGCGATTATGATCGGGTACCTGGCCAACAGTATTGTGACGCCCGTGAACCAGATGCGGGAGATCGCGGCAGCGATTACCCAGGGGGATTTCAGTAAGAAGGTAGAGATCTGCACTCGGGACGAGATCGCGGATCTTGCCAAGACCTTTAATCTGATGGCAGTGGAGCTGCAGGAGGTTGAGGCGACACAGCAGGCCTTTATTGCCAATATCTCTCATGATTTCCGTTCACCGCTGACTTCGATCCGAGGGTTTGTTCAGGCCATGCTGGACGGTGTGATTCCGCCGGATCAGTATGATAAGTATCTGAACATTGTTTTCGATGAGACCAACCGCCTCAGCAAGCTGGCCAACGATCTGCTGGAACTGAATCGAATGGAGTCAGGACGGGATGAACTTCACATTGTACGTTTTGATATCAATGAAATGATTCGCA
>CAVGBV010000024.1:0-7705 GCA_963627615.1 Alloprevotella sp. | reverse complement strand
GCGGAGGAGAAAAAGCTGCAGATTGAGTTCAAGTTCGCTCAGGAAAGGCTCTATGTGAATGCGGATCTGGATAAGATTCAACGGGTGATTTATAATCTGGTTGACAATGCGATCAAATTCACCAATGAAGGAGATTCCATTACGATATCCAGTGATATTATCAATCGGAAGGCATCCATCAGTGTTCAGGATACCGGAATTGGTATGGATGAAGAGGCTGTCCGGCATATTTTTGAACGCTTCCATAAGGGAGACAAATCCCGCGGCCTGAATAAGACCGGTATGGGACTGGGGCTCGCGATTGTGAAGCAGATCATCGTAAATCACGGTGAGGGCATTCAAGTCTTCAGTAAAGAAGGCGAAGGCACCAAGTTTACTTTTACGCTGCCGCTTGCCAATCAGGTCAGCTTTATAGAAAAAAAATAAAAGACTCTATAGGAAAAAGATACGGTACAGCTCAGTAAGATGGGCTGTACCGTATCTTTTAAAGCCGGGACAGGATTGTTCCGATATCTCCATTGATACAAATGGATTTCTTTTTGATTTCGTCAGGGGCATAGGCTTCTCCAGAATTGAGACAAGCATAGGCAGCGTCTTTCCAGTCACGAGTCATATGCCAGAAACTGTACTTTATTATGGTCGGCGTGTTGTAGCCGACAGCCAGTTCTAAAAACAGGACCTTCATATTTTGGTGCCGGCGGAGAAAGGCTGAATACTGGCCAGCCGCAATGTGCCATCCTTCATCCTCAACAAAAGTGTTATCTGCTCGGAGATTCATGCTCATAGGCCGTCCGCAGTGCGGACAGCAGGGGATGAGTTCAGACGGCACGGTCATTTTCGGCGCTTCAGGCGGAATCAGTGTGCCATCCGGATCAATCGTATAGCCCTGCGCCATAACCATGTTTTTAATGATTTCCTCATTATCAAATGTCTCCGCACAGCATGGTTCGCTGCACTGGAACAGTCCGTAATCTCCCTGGGTGTAGAACAGACGGTGTTTATCAAATCCGGCTTTCTGGAAGCAGTGGTCGACATTTGTTGTCAGAACAAAGTAGTCCTTGTCCCTTACGAGGGAGAGGAGGGTTTCATAGACGGGCTTCGGCGCATTCATATAACGATTGATGTAGATATAGCGGCTCCAATAGGCCCAGTGTTCTTCTGGGGTTTCATACGGATAGAAACCGCCGGAATACATATCTGAAAAACCATACTTCGTATGAAAATCAGAAAAATATTTTTCAAAGCGTTCTCCGTCATAGGTAAACCCGGCCGATGTAGACATTCCTGCGCCTGCGCCGATTATAACAGCGTCAGCGTTTTCCAGTTCATTTTTCAGTCTGTCTATCATTTCGGAGTAGTTCTCGGTAGATGTTGTAATCCTGTTCCTTAAAAACATTGAATATCACCTCTATGTTGCTGTGTGTTTGTTCTCTATATTGTTTTACAGTCTTGACAGCTATCTGCGCCGCTTTTTCATTAGGAAAATGGAATTCTCCCGTGGAGATACAACAGAAAGCGATGCTTTTTAACGCGTTTTTTTCTGCCAGCTCTAAACAGGAACGGTAACAGGAAGCGAGCAGTTCCTTATCCCCTGGAGTAAGCCAGCCGTGAATGATCGGGCCTACGGTGTGCAGCACATACCGACTCGGTAAATTATAGGCAGGCGTGATTTTGGCCGTTCCGGTTCCTTCCGCACGACCTTGCTGTTTCATCATTTCCGCGCAGGACAAACGCAGCTGAACTCCGGCAAAGGTATGGATCGCATTGTCAATGCATCCGTGATTGGGACAGAAACAACCGAGCATTTGGCTGTTAGCGGCATTTACGATACCATCACATTGCAAAGTGGTAATATCCCCGCGCCATAGATAGATCCCTTTTTGGATGGGCTCTAAATCCCCAAGGGATGTAATCCCTTTTTGCCGTATTTCTTCCCGTAAATAAGCGTCCTGTACCTTCAAGAATTCATCAGCTATAGGCAGAGGCGCACGAACATTGAATAGCGCACGAAGTAGATCCCTTTGCCCCTGTTCGTTGGCAGGGATCTCTATCCCGGAATATTGCGGCTGTTCTTTCAGGAGTGCGGCTATCAGGTATTGTCTTCTTTCCGTTTGTGTCATTTTCTTCTTCTCTTTTTCGAATTGCTTTTTGGCTTTGAGCTTCGCGGCGGTTATTCTCCGGAGCTCTTGACTATATTATACGACCAATGATTTCAAGTGTAAAGTAAGCACAATATTGTATTGTAGTTACCGGGATGATACTATAGTATTGATTTTGTTTTTGTAAAGAATCTCAAAAAATACGCTTTTTTTACCACTCGTTCATACGCAGTTAAAAGTTGGGGATTACTATAAGATCATCCAAAGGATAAACAAACCCATCGGGGCTTTGGATCAAAGAGGAGGTAGTCAAGATGGATGAGAACAAAGAGATGCAGGATCTGAATCAGATAGAGGATGCACCGCAGGAGCAAGGACAGGAACCGGAAAAAACGGAAAATATGGAGAATACGCAGTACAGATATACTGCGGAACAGATACATCAGGATACGCAGACTTCCCAGCAGTGGGGATATAATCAGCCGTATCAACAGCAGCAGTACCAGCAGTATCAGCAGCCTTATCAGGGTGGCGGCCAGCCGTCGTACGGAACACCTCCTTATGGCGGTTATTATACGTATCAGCCGCAGCCGCCCAAGAAGAAAAAGAGCGGCAAGGGAGCCAAGGCCGCAGTCGCTGTATTGTGTGCCGTACTGACGATCGGCGGAGCTTTTGGAGCTTCCGTAGCTGGTAGTTATTTGGGCCTTTCCAAGGCTGAGAGCAATAACAGCGCGATTCTGGCAGAGGGAGGCTCGATTGAGCGGACGGACGCTAAGGAGCTGCAGAATTCCACATATTCCAGCGTCGCCGATATTGTTGAGGATGTATCACATTCTCTGGCGACCATCATCACGGGATCCGGATACGCGGCCGGCGCGATTGTAGGAGAGGACGATGAATATGTATATGTGGCGACAGCCTATCATATCCTGACTTCGACCAACAGTGTCCAGCTGATCTTTGGAGAAGATGATGAGAATGTCTATACGCCGGAGCTGCAGGGAATTGATAGTGATACGGACCTGGCAGTGCTGAAGGTAAAGAAGAATGATATTGATGAGGTGCAGAGAACATCGCTCAAGGTTGCCACACTGGGCGACAGTACCGGTATGGTTCTGGGTGACCTCGCGTTGACGTTCAGTTCTCCCAGAGGATATTACAGCACTCCGTCCCTGGGAACGATCAGCGGTCTTGAGAGAAGCGTATCGTTCAGTGTCAACAACACAGCAATCACGATGGATATGCTCCAGACGGACGCGGCCGTCAATACCAGCGGCGTACTCTTTAACGGACGCGGTGAAGTGATAGGGTTTACATTGGATATGACGATCGAGGATTCTGAGGGTATTGGATTTGCGATCCCGACATCTACCGCTAAGAGTGTGATTGGAGAACTGATTCGTGTCGGCTATGTGGAGAAGCCTTATATGGGATTTTCCGGATACGATGTGATGAATTTCCATCCGAACAACAGCCAGTCGAGCTGGGCGGAGTATTACGGACTGCCCATGGGCGTATTGGTTGCCAATGTGAATGACGGCAGTCCCGCAGCGGAGGCCGGATTGAAGGTCTATGACGTGATCATCGGATTCAACGGCAATACGATCAATAATTTTGACGACCTTAAGGAATGGCTCGATGAGTGCGAGGTTGGTCAGACGGTAACGGTAGAGGTTCTGAGAGGATATATGAACGGTGAGACGGAAACTGTAGAGCTGACGATGACTCTGCAGCAGAAACCGCAGTAATCATGCAGATTCAGAAAAAAGGGTATTCGATGTAAAAGCCGGATACTCTTTTTTAGATTTTAGGGATGCTCGCTTGGTAACAGGCGGGCATTTTTTGAAAAAAAGAATTTCCTATATTCAAACCAGCTGAAATCTGTTATAATGTCCGTATGGAGAAAGGGGAGTCTGAAGCGATGAACTATATTCAGAATTTACGAGAAGGACAGAAAGTAATAGAGCATTATCTGTGCAAGGAAAAGGCGTTATTTCATACGAAGGCGGGGAAAAGCTATCTTTCGCTCACCTTGCAGGATAAGACCGGTACGATTTCCGCGAAAGTATGGGAAATCAATACACAGATCGGGGATTTTTCCAAGGGAGATTTTATCAAGGTAGATGCCACAATCACATCTTTTCAGGGAGAACCGCAGATGAATATTCAGCGTCTGCGGAAAAGTGAACCCGGAGAATATAATCCGGCGGATTATTCGCCTTCGACGCAGAAGGACATCAATGAGATGTACCGACAGATCCTGGATTGGACGGCTTCCATTCGTGATCCATATCTGAAAAAGCTTTTGGAGGCTTTTTATCAGAAGGATCCGGCATTAAAGGAACGCATCCGGCTGCACCCTGCGGCCAAGAGTGTCCATCATAATTTTGTCGGCGGGTACCTGGAGCATGTGACTTCGGTGACGAGCCTTGCCGAATACTTGGCGGGACAGTACAGCCCGGTCAATCGGGATCTGGTGGTTGCCGCAGCGCTGCTGCATGACATCGGAAAGCTATGGGAACTGAATCCTATGCCTGCCGGGGATTACAGTACGGAGGGACAGCTGTTGGGACATATTATGATCGGCTATGATAAGATTCGGGATGAAGCGGCCAAGATCAGCGGATTTCCGCAGGAGCTTCTCCTGGAGCTGGAACATATTATTCTGTCGCATCATGGAGAATTGGAATATGGTTCTCCAAAGGTACCGATGACTTTGGAAGCAATGATCATTCATCTGGCGGACAATACGGACGCAAAGCTGAAAATGGTTGAGGAATTCTTGAAAAATGACCAGACAGAAGGGGAGTGGACGGAGTATAACCGCTTCCTGGCACGTAATTTTTATAAGGGAAGCTATAAGGAGGACTAAAACGGTATGACACAGCCGGTAAGCAAAAATCAACGCATTCATTTGCGGGCGGAGGATTTGACTCAGCAAGGAGCGGGAGTCGGTCATTATAATGGATTTGCAGTCTTTGTCCCGGGAATGCTGCCGGAAGAAGAAGGGGAAGTCCTGATCGTACAGGTCAAAAAACAATATGCTTACGGCAAGTTGTTGGAGCTTACGGCTGTCTCATCAGACCGTGTGGAACCGCCATGTCCGTATTTTCCGAGATGCGGCGGATGTCTTTTGCAGCATATGACTTATGAGGCACAGCTTCGCTGGAAGCAGAAACAGGTCTATGAACTGCTTCGGCGTGTCGGCGGTGTGACTCTGGATGCGTATCCTCCGATTCTGGGCATGACGTCGGAAGAACGCCTGTATTACCGTAATAAGGCTCAGTTTCCGGTCCGAACGGAAGAAGGAAAGCTGGAGGCAGGGTTTTATGCACCACGCAGTCACCGTCTGATTCCGGTTAAGGAGTGCCGGATTCAGTCTGAAATCAGTAACCGGCTGCTGCCGCAGATTTTGCGGCTTTGTATGGAAGCTGGGGTTACGGCGTATGATGAGACGACGGGTAAAGGATTGCTGCGCCATATTTTGATCCGGGACGGACGGGAGAGCGGAGAGGTTCTGGTCTGTTTTGTCATCAATGGACAGAAACTCCCTAAGGAAAAAGAATTGGCAGAGGCTTTGTGCCAGCTGGGCGTAACGTCTGTCAGCGTGAATACCAATACGCAAAATACCAATGTGATTCTGGGAGCCAAGACCCGTACCATTGCCGGTCCGGAGCAGATTCGGGCATGTATCGGTGATCTGGAGTTCTGGATCTCTCCGCAGTCTTTCTTCCAGGTCAATCCGATTCAGACACGCCGCCTCTATGAAACAGCATTGGAGATGGCAGCGCTTACCGGTACGGAAACAGTCTGGGACGCCTATTGCGGTGCCGGTACGATTTCGTTGTTCCTGGCTAAAAGGGCGCGGCATGTGTACGGTGTGGAGATCATCGACGCCGCGATTCAGGATGCACGTAAAAACGCAAGTAATAACGGAATCTCCAATGTTACCTTTTTCACGGGAGAAGCGGAAAAGGTGATTCCGGAACATTACCGTAAGACGGGAATCCGTCCGGATGTCATTGTGGTTGATCCGCCCCGGGCCGGGTGTGATGCGGCGCTCCTCGATACCATTCTTCAGATGGCTCCGGAGCGTATGGTCTATGTCTCCTGTGATCCCGGGACACTTGCCAGGGATGTTAAGATTCTGGAAAACGGCGGGATGAAGGTGCGCAAGGTTCAGTGCGTGGATATGTTCCCGGAGACCGGACATGTTGAGACGGTAGTCTTGATGTCAAGGAAATAAAATCAAGTGCCAGAAAGCGGCGTATTTCCGGGCTTTTTGTAAGGTTAGAATTATCAGAGAAGCCTTGTAGAAAGCTCGGTTTTCTTATATGGAAACATATCTACTTTTTAGTCTGACTGGAGAAAAAGTGGATGGTCGGAAAATAGCGGTAGGGTTTAGGCTGTGGATTAGATGTCATAGGTTGTGGCACTGGAATTGTTATCAGAGCCGACCGCAGTTTAAGCTACTCGATACTAAGGGGCAGACTTGGCAGTGGAATAGATGACAGGAGGATAAACCGTATGAATGAAGAAAAAAGAAGTATTTGTGATGCTATATTTTCTGCAATTCAAGATGATATCAGAAATCTATGTGATACTGAGATTTTTACCCAATCAACATTTATGGAGTTGGGCGAATTTTTTTATGGGAAGCTAATAAATTCCGTGAAGGGAGCAACGGTCGATTTAATAAATACAGTTGTTTCAGTACTCAACAAGAATTCTAATCAAGCAGAACAGAATGAATACTATGAGAATTTATGTCAGGTATTAGGATTCGAGTTATTACCTAAAGAAGCTTACGATACCGTCTGTAGTAAATTCAATGAATTGTTTGTAACTAAGTTTAATAGTGTGGTTCAGAAATATAATTGTGAGATAAACAGACTTAGAAGTAGGCTTTCACAAACGAAAAGTGATAGTGACGCAATCAAAGAAAAAGAAGCATCGCTTTCTATAGTAAGAGATATTACTGAAGATGAAGAGAAACTTTACTGCTTAAGCGCTGAATGTAATTCGTTGCGTACTCGAAAAGAAATGCTGGAACATGCATTCCACTATGTGCAATCTGTTATGGGTGGATTTTGCAATCTACAAGATACTTCTGAAATTGATTATGCGATTAGAAAAACCGCTTTGTTAATTAGTAAAGAAGAAAGTGAAGGCATCAGAAACAGTTATTTTGACGTCTATAAAACATGTTTAGAAATATTTGAAGATGATATAGAACGTGACTATATGTTGTTTTTTAAAGTGAAAATTTATACTGCGATAGAAAAAGCCAATAAAAAGTACCATGAGGATTTCTATAAACTAAAAGAGGAAGAAGCCATTGAAGCGTATAAAGAATATATATCAGCAATTCCAAAGATTGATGATTTACATCATTGGCGAACAACTGATGCATCAAAGTATTCTGAGGTTTTATCGAGTTTGATTGAAAAATATGAGTTAGTAGATGACCTAAAGAAATTAATTAACACAAGTGTGTGTCTAAGAAAGCGCAAAACGATTTTATCAAAATCTATATGGCAATATGAAAATAAGGAATATGAGATTTTTAATAACCTAATTTCGATTTTGATTGAAGGGCTGTTTGC
>CAVGBV010000023.1:0-29723 GCA_963627615.1 Alloprevotella sp. | reverse complement strand
CCATGTGCATGAGCATGACCATTTTCGGCGGAAGTCTGGAATTTGTGGCAGTCAGTATGCTGCTGGCACCCTATGCGCCGGTGCAGGTATTCCTTATGACCCTGATGATCCAGGCGCGGCACCTGTTTTACGGGATCTCCATGCTGGATAAATTCAAGGGCATGGGCTGGAAGAAGCCCTATCTGATCTTTGGGATGTGCGACGAAACCTTCAGCATCAACTGCACCGCACAGATTCCGGACGGTATCGATCGAGGATGGTTTTATTTTTTTGTCACGCTACTCAATCACCTCTACTGGTTCGCCGGCGCGACGCTGGGCGGCCTTCTGGGCAGCCTGATCCACTTTAATACCGAAGGGCTGGAATTTGTCATGACCTCCATGTTCGTTGTTATTTTTCTGGAACAATGGAGCCGGGAAAAACGGCATATCAGCGCGTATATCGGATTGGCGGCCAGTATTCTGTGCCTGCTTGTATTCGGTTCCGACAGCTTTTTGATCCCGACCATGGTCTGTATCACCGCGTTTTTAACATTTCTGCGCCGTCCCATCGAACGAAAGGAGCTCTCATGACCATTTCTCAGCAGATCATCACCATAGCAATGTGCGTACTCGGAACCGTACTCATGCGGTTTCTCCCCTTTGTGATCTTCAGTCCCAAACGCCCTACGCCGAAATACATCCAGTATCTCGGCAAAATGCTGCCCGGCGCGATCTTTTCCATGCTCATCATCTATTGCCTGCGGAATGTTTCGCTATTTAGCGGAAGCCACGGTCTGCCGGAGCTGATCGCTATCGGCATCACGGCCGCCCTTCACCTGTGGAAACACCAGATGCTCTTCTCCATCGCCGGCGGAACGATCAGCTACATGCTTCTGGTACAGCTGATATTCTAAGGCTGCCATTACTTATATCCCTTGCCCTGCGAGAAAACCGGGGGCCAGTACGGCATTGCCTCCGCGTCCGCCTTCAGCTTGAAGTCGCAATAGTCTCCCTCCATGCAGGTATGTTCCCGAAAGAGCGGCGCGCCCAGGATGCCGAACATAACATAATCCAGATTGCAGAGGTAGGGCATGTATTCTTCATATCCATACTGTCTGGCAAAATTCGCAAGCGGGCATACCAGATTGTGGTAGCTGAAGTCGTATCCGGGTTCCGGCGGGATCTGCGTCTTCGTCTCGAAGCTTCCGGGATGCGCCGCCGCATTAGCCGCATTCTGCGCGTCCTTTTTCAAGAACATTTTATTGAGCAGCTTAGGATTGGTAAACATCCGGCCCATGATCCCGCGAAGGAACATGGGCATCTTTTTCATCCGCCGTTCATAGGCCAGTGTCATCCAGTACCCGATCTGCTCCATCGCCACACCGTAGCCTTTCAGAAATTCCCCCATGGCCACCAGCATATAGGCTTCTGTCAGATTCTTGGTACCGCTGGCGCTGTCCCCGCCGATATACGGAAAACGGGCCAGCATGTCCTGTTCGTAGATCTTCCAGATCTCCTCCAATACGGTATCATAGGGCTTTTTGCTGCCGCTCTCCAGTTCCGCGCGAACCAGCGCCAGAAATCCCTTCATCGTCTTCTTCAGCCGTTTGCGGTTCTTCTCATAATATTCATGCATATTGAACTATTCCTTTCTGATCTTGACAACAAAAACAAAATAGATAATATGGGCCACCCATACACAAGCCAGGATCGCGCAGGGGATATATAAATCCTTACGCAGCATGATCACAAAGCCGAATACCATCAGCGCCGTGACCGTGATCAGAATCTTGGCTTTTGTTTTTATGGTCATACCCTCTCCCTTCACATATCCTTCCAGATTGTTCTTATACATCCGGGTTCCCAGAAACCAGTCATGCAGCTTCTGAGAGGATTGTGAGAAACAGAATACTGTCGCCAGGAAAAACGGCACTGTGGGCAGGATCGGCAAGACAATACCGATACAGCCCAAGGCCAGGCACACGCAGCCTATGATCAGAAATATCATTCGTTTGAATCCCATCTATACTCTCCTCAACTCATTCTTCCGTGTTCTACGGAATATACTGTATCTGCGATACGCATCGTAGAAGGTCTGTGAGATACCAGCACCACTGTCCGGTCCTGCTTTTCTTCCCGCAGGGACTTCAAAAGGATTGCCTCGTTCAGACTATCCAGATTACTGGTGGGTTCATCCAGGAGCATATACGGTGCGTCATGCAGAAACGCCCGGGCAATCCCAATCCTCTGCCGTTCCCCGCCGGACAGCGTATCTCCCAACTCTCCGACAGGCGTATCATACCCCTGCGGCAGCCTCATAATAAAGTCATGCACAGAGGCTTTCCGGCAGGCCTCTTCCAACTCGGCATCCGTGGCGTCCAGCTTTGCGATCCGCAGATTGTTGCGGATGCTGTCATGGAACAAATGCGTCTCCTGTGTCACAAAGCTTTCGGCCGAGCGAAGGCTGGAGGTGCGGATCTGGCGGATATCCGTTCCGGACAGCGTGACTCTGCCCTGCTGTGTATCCCAGAAACGCATGAACAGCTTCAAAAGTGTGGATTTGCCGCTGCCGCTCTTTCCGACGATGCCGACCACGGCGCCCTTGGGAATCTGCACCGACACGTCATTCAGTATCGTCTCCTCCCCATACGCAAAGGTGACATTCTCCGCCGCGGCGCCTGTAAAAACGATCTCCTCGCCTGTAGAATTTTCTTCCACCATAGGCGTCTCCTCCAATATATCCAGAACACGGTTGCCTGCGGCAAAAGTGTTCTGCAGCGTACTGCCCAGGTTGGCCAGCGCGATGGTCGGCCCGAAAGAACTCATCAGGGCGACGGTCGGGATCAGTACCCCGATATATTCCACCTGTCCCCTCTGGTACAGCCACGCGGCAGCTGCCAACATCATAAGATCAAACAGCAAAATGACCGTATGGGTCGCCGCCTGATTTTTTCCGGCGCTCTGCTTCAGCCGCCATTCATCCGCTGAGAGCGCGTCGATCCTGTTCTCCATATCCTTTAGGCGCTTTTCTCCTTGTCCATATTGTAAGATCTCGGACAGGCCCCGCAGACTATCCAGGACAAAACCGGCCAGTTCACCCGATTGGGTGCGGAAACTCAGGCCATCGCCGCGGCTGACTCTGGAAGTCACCATCGGTATGATGACTCCGACAGTCAGATAGGCCGCCAGGGCAATTATACCCAGCAGCGGGTGGAAGCTTCCGATAAACAGGCAGAGAAATGCCGAGAAGAACAGCGCGATCAAAACCGGTGAAATGGTATGCGCATAGAACACCTCCAGCAGCTCAATGTCCGACGTGATGACAGAGATCAGGTCTCCCTTGTCTCTGCCTTCCAGCTTGGCGGGGCACAGCCGCCGCAGCGCGCGGAAGACCTTGTCCCGGATCAGGGCCAGAAGCTTAAACGCGATAAAATGATTGCAGGCTTGCTCGGCATAGCGCAGCAGACCCCGCACCAGCGCGAATAGCAATACCGAAATGAAAATGAAATGAAGGGAAAACGGCGTCGCGAGCCCGATCAGGTCCGCGGCTGCATACGCTCCGAATACCGTAATAAAGGTCGCTGTCATATGTCCGACCCAGCCCATCGCCACTGCCAATACCATATATCCGGCAAGCGGCTTTACCAGACCGATCAGCCGTGCCATAACCTCAAATCCACTGCGTCTTTTCATCTTCATTCACCGTCCCTTCCATAATTCTCAAGTGCCTGCTGTGCTTCCCACAAACGGCTATAGACCCCGCCATTCTTTACAAGCTCCTCATGCGTGCCTTTTTCGGCAACACAGCCGTCACTCAACACGTAGATGCGGTCGGAACCCGTTATGTTAGCCAGGCGGTGAGAGATGAGAATCACGGTTTTGGTTCGCGCTAACGTATGTATCTCCTGCATGATGTCATTCTCGCTCTCTACATCGATGTTGGAGGTTGCCTCATCAAAAATATACACCGGACTGTCATGCAGCAGCGCACGAGCCAACGCCAGCCTCTGGCATTGACCGCCGGACAGATTGGACGCTTTCTCGTTCAGCTGGGTATCCAGTCCCTGTTCACTCCTCAGGAACGACGCCAGATGCACCCGTTCCAGTACACTCCAAAGCCGCGCGTCATCCACGTCCGGATCAGCCATCCGCAGATTGTCCCGAACGGTTCCCTTGAACAGATAGCTCTGGCTGCTGATATAGGTGAAGCTCTTCAGCAGGCTCTCTTCCCGGATCTCCCGAAGCTCGACGCCGCCCACCGTAACTGAGCCCGTATATCCCTGATTACGCCCCATCAGAATTGCGGACAGCGTCGACTTGCCGCACCCGGACTCTCCAACGATCGAAGTAAAGCTGCCCATGGGAAACTCCATATGGATTCCGTGCAGGATCTCCCGGTCCGTCTCATAGGAAAAGCGCAGATTCTCACAGCGGATGGCGCATTCCTGTGGCACGGACGCGCTCTTCTCCTCCGGTTCCGGCAGATCCAGCAGATGAAAGATTTTATCGCTGGCCGCCATTCCGTTCATAGCGATATGGAAAAAGGAACCGAGCAGCCGCATAGGAATAAAGAAATCCGCTGACAAAAGGATGATCAGAAGGCATCCCTGCAGTGTGACATGACCTGCCGCGTACTGTGTCGCGGCCATGATAACGCCCAGTGCCGCCCCGCCATAAGCGATCAGATCCATGATCGTAATGGAATTGAGCTGCATCGTCAGCACCTTCATGGTAATCTTACGGAACTTCTCCGCCTGCTCATTCATTTCGTCCTGTTTGAAGCCATCGGCCTGATAGATTTTCAAAGTGGTCAGCCCCTGGAGATTCTCCAGAAAGGTATCCCCCAACGCTGTATACTGCCCCCAATACTTGGAGAGCAGCTTCTTGGCCCAGCGCTGTACCGCCACAATGGCCGCCGGAATGAGCGGCACACAGATCAGCAGCACCACGGCGCACGGGAAATTCACAAAACTAAGCACGGCAAATAGTGTGAGCGGCGCCAGCATCGCATAGA
This sequence comes from Alloprevotella sp., assembly GCA_963627615.1. GTDB lineage: Bacteria > Bacillota > Clostridia > Lachnospirales > Bianqueaceae > Faecimorpha. Next base: position 24,728 of record CAVGBV010000023.1, on the reverse strand, counting down.
AAAACTGCGGCAGATACGCTCCGAAATACGTTTCCAGCTGGTCCACACCCTCGACTGCCACCTGTACGATCTCCGATGTCCGGACCTTTTCATTATAGGCCGCCCCCAATCGCAGCAGTTTCTGATAGATCCGGCTGCGCAATGTCTTTTTGACTGTCTTGGAAGACAGATAGCTCATCCTGGCCGACAGCCGCGTACAGACGTAACGCACCGCAACCGCTATCACCGCGGTCAGCAGCGTATACAGGACACTTCTTTCATCCGCCGTCTGCTCAAAGAGACCGGCCAGCAACCCTGTGATCGCTGTCATCATCGCGATATTGGCGGCAAGAGCGATCCACTGAAATACCACATTGCCGGCAATATACCTTTTACTCTCGCTGACCATGCCGATCAGCCTTTTGTTAATCATCATGTTCTTACTTCCTTTCTGTCGCTGCCTTGCCAGTTAGCTTCAGCTAATCCCGCAGTCAAAGAAAGATCCGCCTGGGCGGACTCATCTTTCGACAGATCTATTGTAGCATATTCCCCCTCTCCATGAAATAATGGGTTTGTAGCACCTGTGCAACAAAGCGGCTCTTTCCCGTGTTTTTCATTTCTGATTGTCCTGAAAAAAAGCCGCTTTTCTTTTGTTGCATAGATGCAACATTTTTGCATTCCATCATACCAGCATGCTGAAAATCGCTGTAGAATCCGGCATATGAATCGGGCCGACCGAAGCCTCCATCTGCAGACAGACACTGCCGTGCAGAATCTGTCCGGCATCCGCCCCCACATTGACAAATTGCAGAACCTCTGCCGGAAAGGAAAAGATCTGTCCGTTGGACTCCGCGCTGATATACCGCCCGGCATCAAAATACCGGATGCTTTTCACCCGGCCGCTCATCCGCATACCGCTGCGCGGGGATTTGGCCGATACAGGAACCGCGCGCAGCTGCACCGTCCCTATACCGTTTTTCACATACAGACTGCAGGGATGCTCAAAGCCCTCGTTCGCCATGGAGAGATTGCTTCCGTTTTTGATATGCTCTCGGAAAATCAGAAAAGGAAACGAATAACAGCCGTCTTTTAATTTTTTACAGAGAGTCCCCCCGGTAAAACGCTTCTGATTTCGGAGCTCGTATTTTACACGGTAGCGCTCCTCTGTGGCCCGCACGGCCTCCATCGTACTGTCCGTGCAATACAGTGCCCAGACAAACGCGTCCTTCTTGGCGCTCTCCATGTCTACGCCCTCATATAGCAGATGGTTCAGCGTGATCTCCAACCGCTCTGAATAACGTTCGGCCAAGAGACGCCCCTTCTCCGTGAGCCGCGGATTCCGTACATCTTCGCGACAGACGCACTCCTCCTTCTCCAGAGAGGCAAGCGCACGGCTGACAGAATATTTCTCCTCTCCAAGCGTTCTTGCGATCGCAGTCACCGTACACTCTTCCGGCGCCAACCGCAGAAAGCACAGCAGCACCCGCAGCCGTAATATCTTCGCATTGTCTTCCATTGTATCTCTCCTCCAGCCCCAGCTCATCCACATCGGTTAGTATCATCTAACCATGACTGTATATAAAAGCCGCCTCCCGGCAGCTTCCGATTCATACTATATCAGTATAACACAAACACCGCACACACGCAACCTGTTTTCTTTTCTACATAAAAAGGGCCTACAGCCTGTAATACACAGGCTGCAAGCCCTCCTTGCTACTGAATCTTGGGGACGGATTTAGCTCTTCTTTCTGCGAAAGCTAGCCATCAGTCCTGTCATTCCGACAAAGGAAACAACCAGAAGCACGATCGGCAGCATGATATTATTCGTATCACCTGTCTGAGGCGTCTTCGTGTCGTTGGGCTGATTGTTGTTAATCTTCTCCCAGATAGCCACATAAGTAACATTGCCTGTTACCTTCTCAGCAACCGCAGGATTCCAACCCTTGAACTCATAACCGTCTCTCTTCGGTGTACCATTGAAAGCAGGCGTTGTGGTTCCAGCCAGAAGATCGGTATATACCTGATCCGCAAAGACTTCTGCGTTATCCACACCATCCGTATAGGTTGCGGTGTACTTCTCCGGCGCCGCATGCGTTGTCCAGACGGTCAGCGGCACATCACCTGTTTCATAATACTAATTTTTACCATCAGAGAAGAAACGTACATACAATTCCTGATCGGGATAGGCTAAATAATGCGTACCACTTGTACTTTCGTAATTCTTATTGTACTGATACAAATACCAGCTGGGATCCAGAACCAGCTTGCACATCCAAGGATAATCTTTAACTGGAGCTTCCGGATCTGATCCGTCATTGGCAACCACTTCACTAAATGTCCATCCGTTTGTGGAATTGCGAAGGCTCATATACCCGGCATGCTTGCTTCCATTAACATGTGCGTGGATCTGTATTGGGATATGTAACACACTTTACGTTTACATAACCCTTATCCCAATCATCATTGACCGGAACATCATTCAACGTAGGCTTACTGAGCTTATCCGTTTCGCCGGATCCGGATCCATCCTCGCCATTGTTTATGTTATACACAATCTGTCCCCAGAGTGCGGAATAATCGCCATCTGAAGCAGAACCCCATTCCACATTCAATCCATTGATATCGAACTGAATCGTTATTTTTGCGGAACCTTCCTTGCTGCCTTTGGTAAAGGTAATATCCATCGCTCCGTGACCGTCAACGGTTTTGGTTTGAATGAAAACCGTCGCTACCTCCGGATCGCTATTAAACACGGTAAAATTCGAATAGCCCTTGGGGGATCCACCACCATATCCTCCATTGTACTTGGTCCATACATTTTCATCTACAGCTATCGGATGCTCGTCTGTAAGAACCACTGTACCATGTCCGTTGGACGCCATATAGCTATCCAAACTATTATAGTCGTCCGTAGTAGGGTAATACTCATGATATCCAGTTGCCAGTACACCATATGTACTTTCGGCAAAAACTGTAGTTGGGATCACTCCTGCTACCAGGACAACCGATAGCACGATGGCCCATATTTTTTTGCCAACCCTTTCATAGCTTCAACACCTCCGATTGAATTATGAATGCCATAATTAATATACATTTCTGACACTCATAAATATCATACATCCATAATTCTAAAAATCAAGTAATATTTTTTTAGCATATTTTATAAACATTTTGCACAGCACTTCTCCACATTGTTTCAGCATAAGATCATTTTCTACTATTTATAAGCATTTTTCTCATCCATATTCTTACAATTTTATTGCCGTTTATCGTTGGTGTCCTGACTCTTCTTTTTTTCTGAAAAATCCATTCAAAAATACTTGCCCGATTGGTATATTCCCGTCCGTTTGGTATAGACGAGTCGATTCGCAGATGTTATACTGTATCTTAGTTAGTAAAAGCTAACTCTCAAATTACACAGAAAGGGCTCTTCCATGGAAACCACCAAGACCTTTGAACAGGAAGGAGCGGTTCTGCTCGCGCAAAGCGACGGCTGCTCCGTGTGGCAGTTCCGCAACGATACCGGCGACGGAACCATGACCACTTACGATGTATGTCCGGGCGTTATGCTCTGCTTTAATGATTTTCATATGGAATACTATGACAGCAGCTTTGTGCCGGACCGCCGGATCCTTGCCATTGACCATTGCCGGGAAGGCCGGATGGAGTACTCAGCCGGGGACGGTATGGTGGCCTATACAGCTGCCGGGGATATGAAACTGGATCTGCGTAAGCAGCACACCGGCGCCTTTCATTTTCCCTCCTGTCACTATCACGGGCTTACCGTCGCGTTTGACTTGGCCGTAACACGCCAGTCCCTGTCGGAGGAAGTCCGGGATTTTCCCGTAACACCGGAATCGATCCTGACCCGCTTTTCCCTGGATTCCTATCCGCGTGTGCTGCACGGCTTAAAAGAAGCCGAGCATATCTTCGGTGAAATGTACCGGATCCCGGAGAAGATTCGAATCCCGTATTTTAAGGTAAAGATTCTGGAGCTTCTGCTGTATCTGGATGCCATGACCATTCCGCAAGCGGAGGAAGAGCCTCCGTATTTTTATAAAACTCAGGTTGAAAAGGTCAAGGCCATAAAACATTTTCTGACGGAACGTCTTGCGGAAAACTTTACACAGGAAGAGCTTTCCCGCCGTTTTGACATTCCCATGACTCCGATGAAGGCCTGTTTCCGTTCCGTATATGGACAATCCATCGGCATATGGCTCACCAATTATCGTATGAATCAGGCGGCGGATCTGCTGTTAAAAGAACGATCTCTGAGTGTCGCGGAAGTCGGCAGCCGGATCGGGTATGATAACGCCGGGAAATTCACCGTCGCTTTCAAAAAAATTATGAAACTGACTCCGTCGGAATATCGGAGAGAAAGAGGAACCCATTATGAAAAATGAGAAAAAAAGCTGGATGAACGCCATCTTTTCCTATGCCGAAGGCGAAAAAAAAATGGCCGTGTCCATCCTCCTGTCCGTGCTGTCCGTCATCTCAGGACTGCTTCCTTTCTACTGCATATATGAGCTGATCTGTCTGTTCGTTGCCGGTACGGCCTCCACCGCAGCTATCCTTCAATGGTGTCTTGCCGCTCTGGCCGCTTATGTGTTGAAGATCCTGACGTTCAGCCTGTCAACCGGCATCTCCCACAGTATGGCCTATACGATCCTCGAAGCACTGCGCCTGCGGCTTGCCGACCGTTTTCTGCACGCTCCCCTGGGCGATGTGGAAAATCACACCATCGGCGAGATCAAGAATATGATGGTGGACAAGATCGAGAATCTGGAACCGCCGCTGGCGCACATGATCCCTGAAGGCGCCGGTCATATCGTACTTCCCATTGTAAGTATCGCCGCGCTGGCCATGATCGACTGGCGTCTGGCCCTGGCCTCCCTTGTAACCTTTCCCCTGTCTTTCATATGTATGGGACTGACCTTCAAGGTCAGCGGCAAAAACTTTGAGAAATACGATCAGTCAGCCAATGCCATGAACAGCACAATTGTAGAATACATAGAAGGCATTGAGGTCATCAAGGCTTTCGGGCGCGCCGGGGTCTCCTATGAAAAATACGCCAAGGCGATCACGGACTTCCGCACTTTTGTCGTAAAATGGCTCACTTCTACCTTCGCTACCATGAAGTTAAGCTTCGCGCTCTTTCCTTCTACACTGATCGGCACCCTGCCCACTGCCCTGGCCCTGGCCAACAGCGGTGCCATCACTTCGGCCCAGGCCGCGCTGGCTGTGATGCTGTCAATCTCCATGGTCGGTTCTCTGGCCAAGCTGGAGGTCTTCTCCGAAAACATGCGTCAGGTCCAATTTACTGTGGAGAATCTGGAACAGTTTCTGGAGATGCCGGAGCTGCCGGAACCCGCATCCCGTCCCGATGTACAGCACATGGATGTCGAATTGAAAAATGTACGTTTTTCCTATACCGGCAAGGAAGAAGACGAAGTGCTGCACAGCATCAACCTGAAGCTTCCGGAAGGGAGCTTTACCGCCCTTGTCGGTCCCTCCGGCAGCGGCAAATCCACCGTAGCCAAACTGATTGCGAGATTCTGGGATGTCTCATCCGGTGCAATTACCATTGGCGGTGTAAACCTCAAAGATATGCCGCTCTCTCAACTGTCCGAATATGTGAGCTTTGTCACGCAGGATAATTATCTGTTCCGCTGTTCCCTGCTGGAAAACATCCGTCTCGGCAATCCCAAAGCAAGTGATGAGGAGGTTATGGCCGCCGCGAGAGCCGCCCAATGCGAAGAATTCATCCAAAAGCTTCCGCAGGGCTATGACACTCCCGCTGGCGAGGCAGGCAAACGGCTCTCCGGCGGTGAAAAGCAACGCGTCGCCATCGCCCGTATGATGCTGAAAAACGCTCCCATCGTTATTCTGGACGAGGCGACCGCCTTTACCGATCCGGAGAACGAAGATAAAATTCAGAAGAGTATCGCCGCGCTGACCCAGGGCAAAACCCTGTTGGTCATTGCCCACCGTCTGTCAACCATCAAAAACGCTGATGCCATTGTCGTATTAAAAGACGGTCAGATCCTCGCCAAGGGCAACCAGGAAGAACTGCTGGAGACCTGTCCGCTATACCACGATATGTGGCAGGCACATATCGGCGCAAGAAACTGGGCGGTATCCGCTGCCGCGAAGGAGGCATAATTCATGTTTAAGACTATAAAACGCATTATCGACTGGTGCGGCGAATTCAAAAAGAATCTCTATCTGGGCTTTGTTATGACTTTTTTCTCCCATATTTTCACTGCCATGCCATTGGCGCTGGCGGCCTATACCATCGGCCAGCTGATCGAGGCACAGCGATCCGGCGCCGCGTTCGATGCTTCATGGATCTGGAAAAGCATTGTGATTCAGGTAATTCTCGTCTTTTTCCGTTTTCTGTTTGATTATTTTCGGGCAAGGCTTCAGGAACCGATCAGCTATCAGCTGACGGCCCGCGACCGTCTGGCAGTGGGAGACGCCTTGAAACGTGTGTCTCTCGGCTATTTTCAACAGGTCAGTACCGGCAATATCCTGAGCTCGATCACTACCGGTCTCTCCACGCTGGAGAACATGGGCATCCGTATGATCGATAACTTTGTCGGCGGATATCTGAATTTTCTCGTTATCTTCCTTTGTCTCGCCCTATGCAGTCCCCTGACGGCTCTGATTGCCCTGGCTGCGGCAGCCCTTTCCTTCTGCTTTTTGTTGGTCATCTCTCACTACAGCCGTATCCACGCTCCGATCGAAGCCCAGGCAAATAAGGATATGACTGGCGCGGTCATCGAATACGCCCGCGGCCTCTCCGTTGTCAAATCCTTCGGCAAAGGCGGCGCATCCATGGAGGCTATTACTAAGGCGATCGGCGACAGCAAGCGCATTCATCTCCGAATTGAATGGGGCTATGTACCCGGCAACGCTCTGCACCTGCTCGCGCTCAAATGCGGCAGCGTCGGTCTCGCGCTGGCTTCTGCCCTCATGTGCCTGGCCGGACAGATGGACTTCTCCATGATGCTGATGTTTGTATTTTTCTCATTCAGCATTTTCGCGAGCCTCGAGCCCATCAGCGACAGTGCCCACACGCTCGGTGTCATCGACGACGCCATGGATCAGCTCGATGCTCTGCGGGGTGAAAACTTTATCGACACGGACGGCCGGGAGATTCCTCTCACACACCACGACATTGTATTTCAAAACGTCAATTTTGGCTACGATTCCCGTCCGATACTCAAAAACGTCAGCTTCACCATTCCGGAGAAAACCTCTACCGCCATCGTCGGGCCTTCCGGCTCCGGCAAAACCACTCTGTGCAGCCTGATCGCAAGGTTCTACGATCCGCAGTCCGGCAGCATCCGCATGGGTGGTCACGACTTGCGGGAATTTACCTGTGACAGTCTGCTTTCCAACATCTCTATGGTCTTTCAGAATGTGTATCTCTTTCATGATACCATCCGCGCCAATATCCGCTTCGGCAAGCCGGACGCTACGGATGAGGAGATCATAGCCGCTGCCAAAAAAGCACGTTGTCATGATTTTATCATGGCACTGCCGCAAGGGTATGATACACCGGTCGGCGAGGGCGGCAGCTCTTTATCCGGCGGTGAAAAGCAGCGGATCTCGATTGCCCGGGCCATATTGAAAAACGCTCCTGTCATCATCCTCGATGAAGCGACCGCAAGCATTGACCCGGAAAACGAACATCTCATCCAGCAGGCCATTTCCGAATTGACCCATGGCAAAACCATTATCACCATCGCGCACCGTTTGGCTACAGTTCAAAACGCGGATCAGATCCTTGTCGTCAATGACGGGCAGATCGCCGAGTCTGGTACCCACGAGGAACTCATCCATCAGAACGGCCTGTATAAACGATTTACTGAAATTCGTGAAAAGGCCGAAGGCTGGCGCATCCTGTCCGAGTAATCTTACGCATATAAAAGGCCAGGGACGGAATTGCAACTACGCAAAACCGTCCCTGGCTTTTTATATTGTCTATCATTATGAGCGGAATTGGTACTGATACAGGGATTCATACAGAGCGTGATTGGCAAGAAGCTCCTCATGCGTCCCCCGCTCCGCAACGCCGTCCCGGGTCAGTACGACGATCTCGTCCGCGTTTTTAATCGTTGACAGGCGGTGTGCCACGACAATACAGGTCCGTCCTCGGGAGAGCTCCTCCAGAGACTCCTGAATCAGCATCTCCGTCGCGTTATCCAGTGCGGAAGTCGCCTCATCCAATATCAGAATCGCCGGATTCTTGAGAAAGACCCGCGCGATGGAAATCCGCTGCTTCTGACCGCCGGACAGCTTGACGCCCCGCTCTCCGACCTGTGTATCATATCCCTGTTCCATCGTCATGATGTACTCATGAATATTGGCCTTTTTCGCCGCCTCAATGATCTCCTCATCCGTAGCGTCCAGCTTGCCGTAGGCAATATTCTGACGGATCGTTCCATTGAAGAGGAATACATCCTGCGCCACCATACCGATATTGCGGCGCAGATCATAACGGGACATCCTGCGGATATCGATCCCGTCAATGGTAATGGCGCCCTCATTCAACTCATAAAAGCGTGGAATCAGATGACAGAGCGTGGTCTTGCCTGCGCCGGACGGTCCGACCAACGCAACCGTACGCCCCTTATCGATCTGCAGCGTCATATCATGAATCACGCGGCTCTCCGCGTCAGCTTCATCCGAATTCTTATAACGGAATCCCACATGGTCAAATCGGATATTCCCCTGCAGCGTCTGAATCGGCACCGGATTTTCCGGTTCGCTCTCCTCCGCCTCGTCCATAACCTCGCAGAAACGGGTAAAGCCCGTCATCCCGTTTTGAATCTGTTCAAAAATATTGACCAGACGCTGAATCGGCTTCAGGAACATACTGATGTAGAGCAGATAGGCCGCGAACTCTCCTGTATCGATCCATCCGTAGAAAAAGAACAGTCCTCCCGCGACCAATACGATCAGGTACAGGAGATCCTGAAACAATCCCATTCCGGAAAAGAATTTACCCATGGCGCGGTAGGCCAGCCCTCTTGCTTCTTTGAATCTCTCATTGGCCTGATCGAACTTCCGGTTCTCGTACTCCGCTGTCGTATAAGCCTTGGACACACGGATCCCGGCGATTGCCGTCTCAACATTGGCGTTGACCTCCGCGACCTCCTCCCTTGTCTTACGGAAGGTCGCCTGCAGCTCCTTGCGCAGCAGTACCGCGAATAATACGATAAAAGGGATTACCGCGAAAATAATACAAGTCAGCCACAGATTGATTCTGGCCAGCATGATAAAGGATCCGACGAGCATAATCACCGAAAGGAAAAGATCTTCCGGTCCATGATGCGCCAGCTCCGAAATATCCATCAGATCATTGATCATCCTGGACATGATGGTACCTGTCTTTGTCTCGTCAAAGTAGGAGAACGGCAGCTTTTGCATATGACGGAACATATCTCTGCGCATATCTCCCTGAATCCGGACGCCGACAATATGACCCCAATATTGAATAAAATAGTTCAAACCGGCCTTGAGAATATAGATTCCCAGTAAAACCGCGGACCAGATGAGCAGCATCCTCAGATTCTGATTGGGTACGTAATCATTGATGATGCTCTTGGCTATCATCGGATAAAAGAGGTCGCACAGCGCTACCACAAAAGCGCATGCCAGGTCCGTATAGAACAGCACGCGATGCGGCTTGTAATATGCGGCAAATCTCCGAAGCAGATGCCGGTTTATTTTTTGGTCTGTTTTCTTCATATTTTCTCTATTCCTATCAATTCATGATCTCCTTCAAACTCCTGCCCGGTCAGGCCGTGATCCGCGTATTCCGCCTCGCCGATCTGGTTGTCATACGGATCCTGACGCACCTGCGACTTGGGCGGTGTAAACTCCTGCTGAAATTCCGAATTCATCACAATCCGGAACGGATCCAGATTCCCGAAATAATGATTCCACTTGTCTTCATTACCGGAGCGGTACGCACTGCCGCCATAGGAACAGTCCGCAAACAGCCAGCCATAGGGGGCTATGTAAAACTGGGCCCAATCATGCATGCCGATGGTCAGCGAACCGGCACAAAGTCCGGACTGCCAACGCGCCGGAATTCCGGCCGCCCGGCACAGCGTGATAAACAGAAGCGCCTGTACTCCGCAGTCCCCCTTCAGATTCTTTGCGGCATACTCCGGAATATTCTCCAGTGTAAAATACGCCCTCATAAAGGTATACTTCACCTTGGTCGTTACAAAATCATAAAAAGCGCGGGCCTTTTTCAGCGGGTTGGTCTCGTCTCCCGCAAGCTCCTGCGCTAGAGCTCGGATATACGGTGTAAACAGGATATGCGGAGCCTGCTCCTGCGTATAGAAATCCGGCTGCTCTTCCGATACCCGCTCCGGATCCAGCTTTACATAGGGAACGCGGTTCACAATCTCGAATTCTGCCGCATATTCATGATTTTCCTCCGGCGCCTCCTCAAAATAGGCTGTCCGGCTCGGCGAATCCTCCGCGGCTATATATGTCGGCTCCGGTGTAATCTTCAGGATCCTGACCTCCGGAACCTGCTGCGCAAGCGCTGGCAGCGGGAGATGCACCTTCAGCATCTCTCCCGGTCGGAATGCTTCTTCTTCCACCCGCAGTGTGCAGCGCGCATGAATCCGATACGCTGCCTCTCCTTTTTCCTGCATATCACGGATGGTCTCCATCAGCATCTTTTGTTCCTGATCATCCACAGGATCTGCCTCCAGATGCTTCCATTTGCTGCGGATTTCCGGCTTGGTCTTCAGAAGCGTTCTGAAAAAACGCTTCTGAAAATAGACCTTACCCTCCACAAAATGCCAGTCCGCCGTCCCCTCGTTCTGATAATACTCCAGCTCTGAAGGATCGAACTGTGTCAGTTCCCCGCTCATCAGGCGCACCGCGTCTTCCCAGGAATAGGTGTACTCCAGCCGCAGTCTGGCCGTAATCTCCTTTTCGATCAGGAGTCTCTGGCGCAGCGCCTCCGGCAATTCTCTCTCCAGACGCTTATCAATCGCGGCCAGTTCCCGGTCCCAGCTTCCGTTTTCTTTGAGCATACGGATATCGTCCGGCAGCGGAGCCGTCAGATTCTTCCAATCGTATTCCATGTTGGACTTACCTCCGGATCATCTTAGCAAGCCACTTTGTCTCCTCTTCGTTCAGATAAGGAGTCAGTGCCGCATAGACTCTGTCATGATATTCCTCGATCTGCTGCTTTTCCTCTTCTGTGAGCAGGCTCTCATCGATCGCCGCCCAATCATAGGGGCACATCGTCACGGTCTCAAAACGCAGGAACTCTCCGTCCACTGTTGTCTGATCCTCTCTGACCAGAACCAGATTCTCGATGCGGACGCCGAACTCACCCTCCGCATAGTATCCCGGCTCATCCGATACCAGCATACCCGGCTTCAGTGCTACCCCGTTATGAGCGCGGCTGATCCGGTGCGGTCCCTCATGTACACTCAGTACATATCCCACACCATGCCCTGTTCCGTGTCTGAAGTCCATTCCTTCCTTCCAGAGCGGTTCTCTGGCCAGAATATCCAGGTAGTCTCCTGTGGTCCCCGCCATAAACTTAGCGTGTCCCAATGCCAGATGGCCCTTCAGAACCAGTGTATATGCTTTCTTCATCTTCTCCGTCAGAGGTCCGAGAACAATCGTTCTTGTAATATCCGTTGTTCCCTGCAGATACTGGCCGCCGGAATCCACAACAATCATTCCCTCCGGCTTCAGCACGGCGCAGCTTCCCCGCTTGGCGCTGTAATGCGCACTGGCTCCGTTAGCATTATAACCGGCGATCGTACCGAAGCTCAGGTCCAGATAATCCGGCAGCTCGGCACGGCGCTGGTCCAGATAATCCGAAGCGGCGCACTCATCGATCGGATGCTCTGTATCCTTGACGGCTTCCTGGATCCACTTTAGGAACTTTACCATCGCTACTCCGTCCTTGATATGGGCCTGACGGATATTCTCGCACTCGGTCTCGTTCTTGCAGGCCTTATATTCTGTTGTGATGTCCTGCTCATAGGATACTTCCCACGCTGCCGGTATGGCTTCTTCCAGGAGCATATTGATTCTGCCCGGATCCATCAGCGCCTTTCCGGCCGGCAGGGATTTCAGGAACTCCGGCAAAGCCCCGTACGGCATCAGCTTGACCTGATCCTCCGCCAATCCTGCTATCATCTCTTTGCTGAATTTATCCGGGTCGGCAAACAGCCACGCCTCTTCCTTTCCTACCAGCATGTAGGAATAAAATACCGGCGTATGCGCGATATCGTTGCCGCGCAGATTGGTCAGCCACGCGATATCATCCAACGAAGCCAGCACCAGATATTCCGCGTTCTCTGCGGCCATATGTTTCCGTACCCGCGCCAGACGCGCGCCGCGGCTCTCTCCGGTGTATTTCTCACTCAGCTCAAATACCGGATCCTTCGGCAGCGCCGGACGGTCCTTCCACACCTTTTCCGCCAGATCCTGACTGCACACAAACTCTGCTTCCGGCATATAGGTTTTCAACTGCTTTCCCAGCTGCGCGCTTACCATACGGCCGTCGCATCCTACAACCGTTCCCTGAACGGCGTGCTCTGCCAGCCACTCCTCAAGGCCGGGAACACCGGGCAGGCCCATCTTATACAGGGTAATCCCCGTGTTCTGGGTCTCCTTCTCCGCCTGAATATGATACCGGCCGTCCACCCAGAGATACGCGCCGTCAAGTCCTACCACCAGTACGCCGGCCGAACCTGTGAAACCGCTGAAATACGCCCTGGCACGCCAATATTCGGCTACATACTCACTCTGATGCGCATCCTGACTGGGAATGATATAATAATCCATTCCAGCCTTACGCATCTGTTCCCGCAATGCTTCCAGTCTTTCTGTTATTTTCATGGTTGATTCCTCCTTACCCGATCAGCCGGTCTAACCAGGACCGCTGCTCTGTTTTTATGTATTTTTCCTTATCCTCTTCCAACAATCGGCCGCTCTCTGCCTCCAGGAGAAGATTGAGTCCCCGGCACGCCGCCTGAAGCTGCCGCTGCGACGGCTCCCGCGTCGTGACTTTCCGCTGCAATGCGTCTCCTATCGGGTCAATTACGGACTTTACCGCCGGACATTTCTCCGCAGGCATACGGAAGAGCTCATACGCTGCCCCCATCGTAAGAACCTGCTGAAACGTGCCATGCCCCAACGGCAATATACCGATCACTGTCCCTGTCGCCGCCGCATATACCAGAAAATTCGTTCCGCAGCGGCGAGAGATTCTGGACACCTCTTCTGCCTCCTGCACCGTTATACGTCCTTGACGTTTTTCATAGGCTCCGATAGTCTTATGTTCCGCGCCGTGGAATCCGCGAACTTCACCGTCCCAGCCGAAAATCCTGTACATAAGCACGGCGACCAGGCCATACTGCATACCTATGATCCCCTTGCCAAGCGCACGCGCATACCTGGAACGGGACTTAGACAGCATCCATCCTACCGCTTCCGCAGCCGATAAAACCAGCATTCCACGGACTCCCTGATTGTTCCACAGGCTCTCCAATCCGCGCAAAACCGGCACATTCTGCACTGCTTTCTCTGTGCGCCGCTCATAAAGTTCATAAGAATAAGAATCCTTTTTCTTATCATACTGCACGGAGGCAGCATAATTTTCTCCGTAAAAAGTGATTCCGTCCTTTCTGGAGCTTCCTGAGATCTTCATACGCCCTCTCCCCTTTTGTCTATACGCTTTCGCCCCTTATTATATTGCAATTCCGATATATTCGCAAGTATTTTCTGTTTTTTAGACAGATTTCCCCATATCTTGCAAACTTTGCAGTTCCGGTACAACTGTGGGCGCCGTTTCTCCCCTTAAGCACGCGATGATATTCTCTGCCGCCAGCAGATCCATCTTCTCCCGCACCTCTTCTGTAGCCGTACCGATATGAGGAACATGTACCACATTGTCCAGTGTCAGCAGCTCATTGTCCGGATCCGTCGGCTCCTTTTCATATACGTCCAGTCCTGCAGCAAAGATCCTGTGTTCTTTTAAGACCTGAATCAGCGCCGCCTCATCGACCACCGGGCCTCTAGCCACATTGATCAGCACCGCCGTCTTCTTCATCCGCGCCAGCTCCCGCGCGCCGACCATCCCCCGCGTCTCTTCGGTCAGGGGCGTAACAATCACCACAAAATCCGAATGGCTCATCAATTCCTCTTTGGACACATACCTGGCTCCGTACTCCTTCTCCGCCGCCGGATTGGCGTGCCGGTTGTAATACAGAACCTTCATCCCCATACCGCGGACCGCACGCTTCGCAATCGCCTGTCCGATCCTTCCCATACCGATAATACCCAGTGTCTTACCGCTGACCTCCAGTCCGAAGAAGCCCTGTCCCTCACGGCCGTTCCACCTTCCCGCGCGCATATATCGATCCAATTCACAGATTCTCCTGGAAGCCGCGATCATCAGCCCAATCGCAAGGTCCGCCACCGAGTCGTTCAAAACTCCCGGCGTATGGGTCCCCAGGACTCTATGTCTACGCATCGCTTCTATATCCAGATTATTATAACCCACGGACGACAGCGCGATCATCTTAAGCTTCGGCGCTGCCGTCAGCAGCTCTTCATCTACCTTGAGGCCGCCGTTTCCATGAATGGCGTCGGCATCGGATATTTCTCTTAACAGACTCTCTCTTGTAAAGGCCTCTGTAAGCATTCCGGCAGAAGCCAGCAATTCCTTCACACTTTGCGGCACCTCATGACTGATCACTATTTTATTCATACTCTGTCTCCTTCTGTAGATTCCGGCAAAAACTCCATCATCTCCGGCCCTTCCAGCGCGCTGACCTTATCCAGCCGCTTCTGAATCAGATCCGTACGTTTCTTCATCTCATCCGTAGAGCGCACCGCCAGATCCAGATTCCGCTGCGTTTTATCAATCAGATCCCCGAATTTTTCATATTGTCCCCGGACATTCTGCAACACGCGCAGCACCTCCTGCGTATTCCGGCTGACTGTCAGGAACTTGAATCCAACCGCCAGGCTGTTCAGCAGGGCACTGAGCGTTGTCGGTCCGGAGATCACCACCTTCAGCTCCCGCTGACAATACTCGGCCAAGCCCGGAATCCGCAGCACCTCCGAATACAGTCCCTCCGAAGGCAAAAACATGATGGCAAAATCCGTTGTATCCGGTGCATTGATGTATTTGGTACTGATATCCCTAGCTTCTGACTTGATCCGTCCCTCCAGCTCCCGCACCGCAGTCTCCACGCCTTTCCGGTCCGCACCCGCGGCTGCCTCCTGAATCTTGGCGTACAGGTTTGCCGGGAACTTACTGTCAATCGGCAGGTAAATAGATCGGCCGCCGTCTGTCTTGTCCGGAATCTTCAACGCGAATTCTACCCGTTCCTGACTGTTCTTTTTGATCTGAACATTTTTGTCATACAATGAATCAGGAAAAATATTCGCCAGAATCTGCTCAAGCTGCATCTCTCCCCAGGTTCCCCTCGTCTTAACATTCGACAGGGTCCGGTTCAGATTCTCCACGCCGTTGGTCAGGCTCTGCAGCTCCCCCACAGCCTTGTACAGGCTGCCCAGCTGCTGTCCGATCTTCTCGAAACTGGAATCCAGACGCTCATTAAGCGACTTATCCAGGCGCTCATTGATATTCCTGTGGATCTCGCTCAGCTTCTCGCCATTGACACGATTCATGGTCTCCACCGACGCTACCAGCCTTTCCATGATCTTCTCCTGCGCCTCATGGTTCTGCTTCAGAATCGCTTTTTCCATTTCCTGCAGCATTCTGGACTGTTCTCCGGCCCCTGCGGCAACCGCCTTCTCCAGACGCGTCTGCAGATCATCCATTCTCTTTTCATTTTCTACGCGTAAGTTCTGTATCGACTGCTCCACCTGCTGTGCCATCCGCAGCTGCTGCTCAGACGCGTCCTTGGCCAGCGCCAGCCGAAGCTCCTGTGTATCCCCCGTACGTCTGCGCAATAGAGGTACGATCTGCAAAATGAGAATACAAAAAAGCAGACCCAGCAATATCCATTCCATCGTATCATCCCTTCCGCTGTGATACTTTATAGGATACACTGTTCTGCTCGTTTTGTCAAGCATATAGAGAACATCTGTTCTTATTTTTCTTCGACGGCCTTGAATGTTTTTCTGAGGAAAAACGCGCTCATAAGCAGCGAGACTGTCTCCGCGATCGGAAACGCCAGCCACACCAATACCAATTGTCCGGTCTGAGAGAGCAGCCATGCTGCCGGCAAGAGCACAAACAGCTGACGGCAAACGGATACGATCAGGCTGTACATCGGATTACCGATAGCCTGGCATACGGAACCGGCAACGATACAAAAACCTGCCAACAGAAAATGGCATCCGATGATACGCAGCGCGGGCTCTCCGATCGCCAGCATCTCCGCGGACGGATTGAACATGGACAGCAGTACATCCGGTATCAGCTCAAAGGCCAGAACCCCCAGGGCCATGATTATAACCGCTGTCAGGATCGACAGCTTTACGGTCTTCTTGACACGGTCCGGCTTACCGGCGCCATAGTTATAGGAAATGATCGGAACCATCGCGTTGTTCAGTCCGAATACAGGCATGAATACAAAGCTCTGCAGCTTAAAATAAGCGCCGAATACAGCTGTCGCTGTCGTTGTAAATCCGATCAGAATCATATTCATGGCAAAATTCATGATCGACCCGATACACTGCATGATGATGGAGGGCACCCCGATCCGATAGATCTGCCGCACCGTCGGCCCATGCCAACGGATCTTCTTCAGCGACAGATGAATCTCCGGATTGTGCCGGACATTCAGAATGATTCCGATGACCGCCGCGACAATCTGTCCTACTACGGTCGCGACCGCAGCGCCCGCGACCTCCATCCTCGGCATCCCGAACAGTCCAAAGATCAGGATGGGATCCAGAATAATATTGATCACAGCGCCGACCAGTTGTGTCCACATAGCCAAAGATGTTCTTCCCGTCGCCTGCAGAAGTCTTTCGCAGCAGAACTGCATAAAAATTCCGATGGAACAGCACAGACAGATCAACGCGTAATCCGTCCCATAATTCACAATCTCTTCTACATCTGTCTGTACTTCAAAAAATGCCCGTGCTCCCAATGCGCCTACCACCGCGAAGACCACAAAACTCATCAGGGCCAGAAACACGCCTGTATTAGCCGCGCGGTCCGCGTCATTCTGTTTCTTGGCGCCCAGGGAACGGGCCAGCAGCGCATTCATACCCATCGCCGTTCCGCCGCCCACCGCGATCATCAGATTCTGCAGCGGGAACGCCAGCGATACCGCATTGAGCGCATTCTCACTCAGCTGTGAAACAAATATACTGTCCACGACATTATAAAATGCCTGAACCAGCATTGAAATCATGATCGGAACCGCCATTCCGAGCAAAAGCTTGCCGACCGGCAGCACTCCCATCTTGTTCTCTTGTACTACAATCTCCTGTCCTTCCGTACTCATATCCTTCCACCTTTGCATAAAAATAAAGATAAGGCCTTTTCAGCCTTATCTTTATTGTATAACAGTTTATATCCCTTTGTCAATACCCTACTTACTGGTCCTCCAGAACCTTACGGATCTCCTTGGTACGGATCTCCTTGCAGATCTGATCGATAAAGCTGTCCAGCTTCATGCTGCCTGCGTCACCGTCATAGCGGCTGCGCATGGAAACCGTCTGCTCCTCTTCTTCTTTCTGACCGACAACCAGCATATAGGGCACCTTATCCAGACGGCTCTCACGAATCTTGTAGCCGATCTTCTCCGCGCGGGTATCCACGCTGCAGCGGATCTTATTCTTCTTAAGCTCCGCTCCGACCTTCTGCGCATAATCATGATACTTCTCGGAAATAGGCAGTACACGAACCTGTTCGGGGCACAGCCAGGTCGGGAACTTGCCGGCATACTTTTCAATCAGCCATGCCAGTGTTCTCTCATAGCATCCCATGCTGGTACGGTGAATGATGTACGGACGGATCTTGGCGCCATTCTCATCGACATAATACATGTCAAACTGTTCCGCTAGGAGTGCGTCCCACTGCACCGTGATCATTGTATCTTCCTTGCCATATACATTCTTGGCGTTGATATCGACCTTAGGACCATAGAAAGCAGCCTCGCCTACGTCTTCTACGAATTTGACGCCCAGCTCCTGCAGAATGGAACGGATATGTCCTTCCGTCTGATCCCAGACTTCGGGCTCTCCGATATATTTCGCGCGATTGTTGGGATCCCACTTGGACAGATGATATGTTACGTCATCTGCCAATCCCAGCGTCTCCAGCACATACTTAGCCAGCGCCAGGCAGTTCTTAAACTCCTGTACCATCTGGTCCGGGCGGACGATCAAATGTCCTTCCGTAATCGTAAACTGACGGACACGGGTCAGACCGTGCATCTCGCCGGAGTCCTCATTCCGGAACAGTGTAGAGGTCTCGGAATAACGCAGCGGCAGTTCGCGGTAGCTATGCTGCTTCGCCTTATATACGTAATACTGGAAGGGGCAGGTCATGGGACGCAGTGCAAATACCTCTTTGTCCTTCTCCTCGTCGCCCAGCACAAACATGCCATCCTTGTAATGGTCCCAGTGTCCGGAGATCTTATACAGATCACTCTTGGCCATCAGCGGCGTCTTAGTGCGGATGTAACCCCACTCATTATCCTCCAGATCCTCAATCCAGCGCTGCAGCTCCTGCAGGATCTTCACGCCGTTCGGCATGATCAGCGGCAGTCCCTGTCCGATCACGTCTACCGTGGTAAAGAGCTCCATCTCACGGCCCAGACGGTTATGATCCCGCTTCTTGATGTCCTCCAGATGGGCCAGGTACTCATCCAGTTCGGCCTTTTTGGTATATGCCGTACCATAGATACGAGTCAGCATCTTATTCTTCTCGGAGCCTCTCCAATACGCGCCGGAAGAAGAGATCAGCTTGAATGCCTTGATCGGCTTGGTACTCATCAGATGAGGGCCGGCGCACAGGTCGACAAAACCTCCCTGATCATAGAAGGAGATCTCGGCATCTTCCGGAAGATCCTGGATCAGCTCAACCTTATAGGGCTCTCCCTTTTCTTCCATGAAACGGATCGCTTCTGCACGCGGCAGTGTAAAGCGGGTGATCTCATGCCCCTCCTTGATGATCTTCTTCATCTCCGCTTCGATCTTATCCAGATCCTCACGGCTGAATGACTGGCACTCAAAATCATAATAAAAACCTGTATCGATCGACGGTCCGATGGCAAGCTTAGCCTCCGGATACAGACGCTTGACCGCTTCTGCCAGCACATGGGATGTCGTATGACGGTACGCTGCCCGTCCTGCCGGATCCTCAAACGTCAGAATGCTCACAGACGCATCGTGATCCACAACGGTACGAAGGTCCACCGTTTTACCATCTACCTCCCCGGCACAGGCCACTCTGGCCAGTCCCTCGCTGATGTCCCGTGCAATCTCATACACACTCATTGCCTGCTCATATTCTTTGCAGGACCCATCCTTCAATGTAATCTTCATAGTCTCTCTCCTTTCTAGTAATAAAAAAGTCCCCTTTCGCTCAATGCGAAAAGGGACGATATTCATCGTGGTTCCACCCTGTTTCAGTCCTACGGACCCTTATGGGAATACCCTGACGGTAACGGAGTCACCGGGCCGGATTAGGGCCGCTCTGAGTTGGTCTTCATATGGTATCTTCGGAAACGCTTTCAGCCGGTGACGCTTCTCTCTTTGCCTGAAATCCCATACTACTCTTCTCATCTGCGCTTTGTTCCTATATCAGAACACTTTCATTATAGCATTCCCATTTCAAATGTCAAGCCCCAAATCCCGTATTAAAAATATTTTTTTACAGCCTTGCTCTTCCGTTTTAAATCCAGTATAATGAACCTGATCCTATTCTTTATCGGAACGGAGTATTTCTATGTCTGTGCAAAAACGCGCTCTTTTTTTATTGCTTCTCTTGGCTGTGCTTCTGACCGCCGCGCTGGGACTGTGGATCCATTCCCGTACTCCTTCCTCCGGAACACCCTATGCACGAATTACACAGGATGGAACGCTCTTGTATGAGATCAACCTGGATACGGTAGAAGCTCCGTATGTTCTCCAGATTACCGATGAAAGCGGCGCATATAATCAAATCGAAGTCTCTCACGGGCAAATCCGTATGTCACAGGCAAGTTGTCCGGACCAGATCTGCATCCATACCGGATGGATTGAAACGGATGCCCTGCCCATCGTTTGTTTGCCGAATCGGGTCGTAATCGAAATCTTTTATTCCAAGGAGGTTTCTCCATGAATTCCAACATTCGCCGGACTGCCCTCCTTGGTCTCTTTACCGCGGTTGCTCTGGCGCTTTACCTCGTGGAAAGTCTTCTGCCGCCGCCCCTGCCGGTACCCGGCGTCCGTCTGGGACTTGCCAATGTAGTCACGCTGATCATTCTGATCTATAATAAGCCAAAGGATGCTCTGACCGTCCTCCTGGCACGTATCCTCCTGGGAAGTATCTTTGCCGGGCAGATGCTGTCGTTTTTGTACAGCCTATGCGGCGGACTCGTCTGCTTTTTTACCATGGCAGGACTTTTCCATCTATTAAAGGGGCATTATATTCCACTGATCAGTATCTTTGGGGCTTTGGCGCACAATCTGACACAGCTGCTCGTAGCTGTCTGCGTCACAGCCATTCCCGGGTTGGTCGCTTATCTGCCCATCCTGATCCTCAGCGGGTGTATCACCGGTCTCTTCACGGGACTCTGCGCGATGGCCGCCGTCCGTTTCCTCGGCAGGCGTATTTTTTCTGATAATAAATAATTTTTATGCAGATCTTTTTATTTTATACTACTTATGTTATAATATTTTTTGCATCATTTCAATAGGAGGTTCTCGTTCATGCGAGTGCGCACCAAAACACCCGCCTCTATCACAGAGGGCGTCATCTGGAAAAATATGCTGTTGTTTTTTCTGCCCATCTTGTTGGGCACGTTTTTTCAACAGCTGTATAATACGGCCGATGCCATTATCGTCGGCAACTTTGTAGGAAAAGAAGCCCTTGCGGCCGTGGGCGGCGCGAGCGGTACGCTGATTAATCTCCTGGTCGGCTTTTTTGTCGGTATGGCCGGCGGCGCGACCGTCATCATCGCGCAGTATTACGGCGCACAGGATCATAAAAATATGCAGCTTGCCGTTCATACCTCGATTGCTTTTGCCATTGTGGGCGGTATTGTCCTGACCGTTATCGGCCTGTTGTTCTCCGGCACGGCGCTAAAGCTGATGGGTACGCCGGATGACGTATATCCGATGGCACGTACCTATATGATGATCTATTTCACAGGTATGATTCCCAATCTGATCTATAATATCGGTTCCGGTATCCTGCGGGCCGTCGGCGATTCCAAACGTCCGCTGTACTTTCTGATCGTTGCCTGCCTGGTCAACATCGTATTGGATCTTCTGTTTGTAGGAGTCTTTCGCTGGGATGTCACGGGCGTCGCTCTTGCGACAATCCTCTCCCAAACGGTAAGCGCCGCTCTGGTATGGATCGTTCTCGTGCGCACTCAGGCTACCTATCGTCTGGAGCTGTCCAAACTGCGTATGCACCGGGCGACACTGTCCAGAGTCATCCGGATCGGATTGCCTGCCGGATTGCAGTCCGCCATGTATTCCATTTCCAATGTATTGGTACAGGCCAGCATCAATTCCTTTGGCACCGATGTCATGGCTGCCTGGACCGCCTTCGGCAAGCTGGACGGCATGCTCTGGATGGTTATGGGTGCTTTCGGCATCACTGTCGCCACCTTTTCCGGTCAAAATTTTGGTGCCGGTCAATACGGCCGGATGCGTAAAAGCATTCGTACCGGATTGGTCATGGCAAGTATCGCTTCTCTCCTAATCAGTGTGTTCTATATTTTCTTCGGCCGTGAAGCTCTGATGCTCTTTTTAAGTGATGAAACGACCATCTCTTACGGTTTGACCGTACTGATGATTTTTGTACCGTTTTATGTCACCTATGTTCCCATCGAGGTTTTTTCCGGTGCCTGCCGAAGTGCCGGAGATTCTCTGCGTCCAATGCTTCTCACCGCCTTTGGTGTCTGTGTAGTGCGTCTTGTGTGGCTTGCGACAGCCGTTCAGATCTGGCACCGTCTGGAGGTACTGGCCGCTTGCTACCCGATTACCTGGATTCTGACAGCCATTCTTTTTACCATTTATTATCTGCGCGGAAACTGGTTCCGCAGAAATCTTCCCAAAGAAAATGCAGAAACCTGATTTTTCTTTAAAAAACATTTTTTGACACTCATAATGTCTGAGATTTGGGTCATCCTATGATTGAAGCCAAAACGCAAATCATTGACGCGAGGCTTCAATAATACTCAGAGACTTCATCTGAAGCCTCGTATCATAATAAGGAGGATACTCAAATGTCTAATAAGACTGCTGTACCCCAGGCTAAGGAAGCCCTGGACAAGTTTAAGTATGAGGTTGCTAACGAAATCGGCGTCCCGCTGAAGCAAGGTTATAACGGCGATCTGACTTCCGCTCAGAACGGATATGTCGGCGGTTATATGGTCAAGAAAATGATCGAAAAGGCCGAGCGGGAAATGTCCGGCAACAGCCGTTTCTAAGACAAACGAAACACGGAGCACCACAGTCAATTGTGGTGCTCCAAATTTTTTTATTGAATTTAAGCTTAAACTAAGGTTCATGCAGTATCCTGTATTTGTTCTTCAAAGGAAGACAAAAGGAGGATTTATTATGAAACGATTCTTATCTGTTTTTACTTCAGTTTTACTCAGTATTTCTCTGGTCGCCTGTTCCGGCACCGATACTTCACTAAGCTCCCAGAATTCCAGCACAACGCTGCAGGAATCTTCTGAAGAGTCTTCGCTTTTGACCCAGACGGATTACAGCAATCAAACGCTGAGCGGTCAAGTGGCGGAGATCTCAGACTATTCCGTAACTCTGCAGCTTGGTGGTATGAACCAAGGCGCAGGCCCTGGCATGAACCCCGGTACACCCCCGGACAAACCGGACGGTGACACTTCAGACAAACCATCGGATCCGCCTACGGATATGCCGTCGGATGCTACTTCTGGCACCCCTTCGGCCCCGCCCACCGATGACACTTCCAACAAGCCATCGGATCCGCCAGCAGACATGCCATCTGATACTCCGATGGACATGGAGAGCGAAACCGTAACTCTGGACCTAAGCGATGCTGCTATCACAGTTCAAAACGGCGATACTACAACTGACGGCTCCATCGCTGATATTGTACTCGGATCCTATATCACCGTTACCATAGATAATAACAACACAGCTGTTCTGGTTGTTGTAGGAACGATGAATCCCGGTACACCCCCTTCCGGCGGCAATTTTGGCGGAAACGCTGAATTTACACAGGGCAGTACTGCTAACCTCATCGATACCGATGGTACTTATAGCGGCGAAACCTATTCCTCCACTGGCGATGATGAAAACGCGCTTCGAATCGATGGCGCCGATGTCTCTCTGACCGATATCACCGTCGATAAAACATCCGGTTCCTCTTCCAATACGGAAAGCGGCGATTTTTACGGTGTCAACGCGGCTCTGCTCTCTACAAACGGCGCGCAGGTCACCATCTCCAACGCTAGCGTAAGCTCTTCCACGCAGAACGGAAACGGCGTATTCAGCTATGGCGAAGGAACCGTTGTAAATATCTCTGATTCCGTCATCACCACGACTGCCGACAATTCCGGCGGTATTCAGACCACAGGCGGCGGCACAACCAACGCGTCCAATCTGACCGTTACCACTTCTGGCAATTCTTCCGCAGCGATTCGTTCTGACCGGGGCGGCGGTACTGTTACTGTCGACAGTGGAAGTTATACCTCCAATGGCTATAATTCTCCCGCGGTATACTCGACAGCCGATATCACATTGGAAAACGCGGAACTGACGGCGAATCATTCCGAGGCTCTGGTGATCGAAGGCAAGAACTCCATCACACTGAAGGACTGTGTTGTCAGCGGTAATATGAGCGACGACAAGGGTACCAGTTCCGATGAAAACGTCCACAATGTCATGATTTATCAGTCCATGTCCGGCGATGCGGATGTCGGCACCTCGATGTTCTCCATGACAGGCGGACAGCTGATCTCCAATAACGGCGATATGTTCTATATCACCAACACTCATTGTATTCTCACTCTGGACAATGTGCTTCTCACCAATCTGGATGAGGACGGAACTCTGATGACCATCACCGGCAACAGCGCAAGCCATGGCTGGGGCACGGCCGGTTCTAACGGCGCCAACGCAGAAGTAACCGTATCCAATCAGACACTGGAAGGCAGCATCATCGTGGATACCATCTCCACCCTGAATCTGACTCTGTCAGAAAACAGCACCTTCACCGGTACCATCAATATCGTTGAAAATCAGGACGGAGGAACCGCTGTTTCAGACAATGCGTGCATTATAATCGAAGCCGGAAGCACCTTGATTCTGACCGGCAACTGCACGATCACCAGTCTGGATAATTACGGAACCATTGAATTCAATGGTTACACCATCACCCTGGCAGACGGCACGGTTCTGAGCTAATTTTCTTTTCGCTCTATGTAGTAAACGCCTTTGGATTTTTAAAAAATTCTGGTACACCTTGGAGAATGAGCTCCTGGGTGTATCAGTTTTTTTTAGATTTCTCTAGGTCTTCCAAAATATCTGGTACACTTTAGGGAGTGAGACTC
>CAVGBV010000022.1:8329-30506 GCA_963627615.1 Alloprevotella sp. | reverse complement strand
ATTTCATATAGCAATACCCCCAATACTGGGTGTCCAGTATTGGGGGTACATATCACAGTTGACAGATGAAAATCAAAGAAGAAATATGCATCTTCATCTTCTTATGTCTGATTTTGCGTATGGGAAAGATATCCGTTTATTCAATGCGGTTAGTTGGCTTTTAGAGAAATTTGCACAGGTACAGAAGTTGGGCGAAGAGTTGCTTAGAGAGGTATGTAAGAAAACATGGGCATATCGTGCTATAGAATTAGTATTTATCTTTTTGCGCGAATGTGATACGGTCTTATATTTTATTGTAAACAAGATAATGCTTTCAAATAAGATATTGAAAGATAAGATAGACTTATATATAGATAAAAAAGTTATGGAACTGGATTATGAACAAACGGAATCACCGAAAGTAATTGATTTAAAAGAAAAGGCGATCTGGACTTTTGAAAATTATGGTGGAGTTACATATTTCATTCAGTATTTTACAAACTGTTTAACGAGCCTTGTGATGGTAATCGGGTATATGATTATCTTGCTTCCGAGGCTTCCGTGGTTGTGTGTTTGCCTTTTGTTGCTTTATATGGGAGTTATGTTTTTGTCAGGTAAATTTCAGAGAAGCTGTGATAAAAGATATTGGAATCATATCACACCGCTGAATCGTAAGTTTTTATATTTAACATGGAATGTATCGCATAATTTTGAATGTGGTAAAGACATTCGAATGTATGACGCTGCGTCAATGGTTTCGGATCAACTGAAGTCTATGCGTGAACAGTGGAGAAATACGGAGGTAGACTATCATAGAGATTTATGGAAAAATGCTTCTGGGGTTGATATAATACAAATTATTTTGCTTTTGTCTCTTTCAATAATAATTTTATATCAAGATTTAGCAGTGGCTATAAAAGTACTGTATATTTCTACGCTTGTACAATTTTTACCAGAAACGGAACGGCTTTTTCAAGGCATTTCCAATGTTCTTCAAATGGCGAGCTATGGAGAATATATCACTCAGTTTTTGAAAATAAATTCATCATCAGAACAAGAAAGACATGATGAAAAGATACAAAATGACGGATATGAGATAGAATTCCGAAATGTATCATTTGCGTATCCTGGAACTGAAGAGATGGTATTAAAGAATGTAAGCTTTTTATGGAAGAAGGGGGAGAGAATTGCGATTGTAGGAAGAAATGGCGCCGGGAAAAGTACGGTGGTGAAACTTTTATGTCGTTTATATAAGCCAACTAGCGGAGAAATACTGGTTAATGGAAAGCTAATACAAAATATTAACCTGTTGGAGTGTCGGAAAATGCTATGTATTCAATTAAATGGAATAGATGTTCAAAATCTTTCTTTATGGAAATATAGAAGTTTAATCAGTGCGGTGTTTCAGGATTTCTCCTTACCGGCATTGTCTATGGGAGAAGTTATTGGCTGTCAGGAAGATTATATATCTGAGCGCGTGAATACAGTCATTAAAGATGTAGGACTAGAGCATTGGATGCAAAATAAACAGGTCACGTTAAAAACGGCATTGTATAAAAAATTTGACGGCGATGGCGTGGAAATCTCAGGTGGAGAAGCTCAGAAAATAGCAATTGCACGAGCATTATATCGAAATGGTATTTGCATGATATTGGATGAACCGACAGCAGCACTGGATCCGCGTACAGAGGCCGAGGTATATGAAAGTTTTCATTGTATGACATCAGACAAAATGGTCATATATATTTCTCATCGATTATCAAGCTGTCGATTTTGTCGACAGATTCTTGTATTAGATCAAGGTAGAGTCATACAGGAAGGAAATCATGGAACGCTAGTCAACCAAGAAGGCATGTATAGGACATTGTGGCAAGCACAGGCACAGTTTTATGAATAATAGGAGGACGATTTTAAAATAAAAACCCGCACAGGCAGGATACTAAGTATCCATGCCCGGTGCGAGTTTTGCATATATGTGATTGAATCACTATATACCGAATGCTACCCTTACAACGTCTCACATGGCAGGCGCATTGCGACAATAGTCTCTTTGCAGAGTGAGAATACGATGTGCATGTATCCATCGCGGATCAGGACAGACGGATAACCGTAGATGCCGTTTTTGTCCAGACCGATCACCTTGCCTTTGTACTGGGTATCATCCAGCAGAAAATGCTGATTGTAGTCGATGCCGTCATCCGAAAGGGAGAGAGCGAGGACGTGGCGCGTGCGCGGCGGGAAGGGATCCGGCGTGCCGACATAGAAGTATTTGCCGCTGGGGAGCTGGCCCAACGCGAATTTGGTGCGGTTGTCGGTGAACTTGGTGGGCTCGGGGAGCGTCCAGGTTTCGCCGTCGTCCGTGCTCTTGCTGGCCCACAGATAGTTGGTGCCGCTGCGCATGAGCATCCAGATGGTGCCGTCCTTTTGCTGTACAAAGTCAGCTTCGCACAGGCCAACAGTTGTGTTGTTGACGATACCGGAAGAAGTGGTGCCGTCCCCGTCTTCCGCAACGGCCTTGTTCGGATAGCGGGGATCGCAGCAGGCGACATTTTTCCAACCGCTCATGCCGGTGGGGTCGTCTGTGTAGGCGAGTTTGGTGCCGCCGGGGCAGAGAAGGCGGCCGGAGAGCAGGGCGCGGGGCCGCTGATTGCCCGCCTCATTCTCGCTCGGCTGCGGATCAGACCAGTGAATGCCGTCTTCGGAGGTGATCATGGAGTGCCCCCAATTCATGCGCCCTTTGCTGCCGGGCTTGCGGTTACCGTCTACGATCCAGTCTTCGGTGTATTCAAAGTGCAGATAATATGCGATCAGTGTATTGCCGTCCGTGTGCCAGCAGCGGGGAATCGCAACGGCATCACCGTATACGCCCGGCATGGAATCGATCAGAATCTGCGGTTCAGTCCAGGTTTCAAAATCCTCAGAAGAGGTATACATGATACGCTGGCCTGTGTCGTCCTCATTGAAGCGGCCGCTGCTGAACATGACATAATAGCGGCCCTTGAACCATACGATCTGGGCATGGTGGGCATAGCCCCAGCCCGGATGCGGCGCCCAGAGAACCTGCTGCTCGGTATAGAGCTTGGGACGCTTGATAGCGGGATGGTAGTGGTTGGTAATCTGACTATACATAGAATAACCCCCTTTGGAATAGTTTATATCTATACAGCTAATTTTATTATATAGAAGATTTGGAACACTGGCAAGAAGCAATTGGGAATATTTTATCATATTTCCGCATTGTTGCGGCAGAAGCCGTCCAGATGGAGAAATGAAACAGAATATCCGGAAATGATACTTGTAATTTTTGGACAGAACAGATATAACTAAAGTATAAATTGCGAGGAGGGATTCTATGAAAAAGCAGTCAGGAGGGTGCTGGAAGGCGTTTCAAAAAGCATTCGCCCGGGATAAGTACCTGTATCTGATGTTTTTGCTGCCGTTTCTATTCTATCTGCTGTTTCATTATCTGCCGATGTACGGCGTGACATTGGCGTTTAAAGATTATAGCATTAAGGGCGGAATCTGGAAAAGCAAATGGGTCGGATTTAAGTATATCAACCGATTTATAGCGGATCCGTATTTCTGGCAGGTTTTCACCAATACAATTGTGATAAATGTGTATAACCTCCTGTGGAGTTTCTCGGTACCGATCATTTTGGCGCTGATGCTCAATGAGGTGACCAATAACAAGTTTAAGAAGCTGGTGCAGACGATCAGTTATCTGCCGCACTTCCTGTCGGTTGTCGTTGTTGTGGGCATGCTGTCTACGTTTTTGTCCACGGACGGAGTGGTCAATGAAGTGCTGGGCTTCTTTGGCATGGGCCCCTACCGATTCTTGTCGGAACCCAAGTATTTCCGCTCCGTATACATAGCGTCCGGAATATGGCAGTCGGCAGGCTGGGGGTCAATCATCTACTTGTCAGCACTGTCGGCAGTAGAGGCCGAACTGTACGAGGCGGCGCAGATTGACGGCGCCAATCGGTGGAAACAGATGCTGCATGTGACGCTGCCAGGAATCGCTCCGACCATTACGATTATGTTTATTCTGGAAACAGGCAATATAATGAATGTCTCCTTCCAAAAAATATTGCTGATGATGACCAGCAGCAATCAGGTGGTATCGGATGTGATCTCGACATATGAGTACCGTGTCGGCATTCAGGAGGCCAACTTCAGTTACGCAACCGGCGTCGGACTCTTCAAGTCCCTGGTCGCGTTGATCTTTGTAACAACCGCCAATTTTATATCCCGCCGTGTCGGCGAGACATCGCTGTGGTAAGGAGGAGCTCGTATGGCAAAGAAAAAAATGATTGGGAGTTCCGCCGGCAGCCGGTTTTTTACCGGATTGAACGCGTTTGTACTGATACTGATTATATTGATCACTTTTTATCCATTGTATTATGTGCTGATCACATCGATCAGTAACGGAATGATGGTAATGCAAGGTAAAGTGCGGTTGTATCCGATCGGCGTTACCTTTGATTCATACAAATCGATTACGAGTGATCCGCAGCTTTTCCGGTCCTTGTGGAATTCGGTGCTGTATACCGTGGTCGGAACGCTGATCAACATCATTATGTCCTGCTTGTGCGCGTTTCCGCTGTCCCGAAGGACATTTTCCGGGAAAAAGTTCTTTACCGGAATGATTGTTGTGACGATGTTTTTCAGCGGCGGAATGATCCCTTCGTATCTGGTGGTCAAAGAATTGGGGCTGATGGATACGATGTGGGCCATTGTACTGCCGGTAGCGATCAATACCTATAATATGATCATCATCCGGACTTCGTTTCAGTCGCTGCCGGAGTCATTGTTTGAATCCGCGCAGCTGGATGGAGCCAATGACTTTACCATTCTGTTCCGTATCGCGCTGCCCTTGTCCAAAGCGGTGCTGGCAACGATGGTGCTGTTCTATTCGGTGTCGCATTGGAACAGCTACTTTAGCGCTATGCTGTACCTGGATTCCAAGGATAAGTATCCGCTGCAGATCATTTTGAGAAACAAGCTGATCTCCGGACTCTTCTCTGAGGAAGCCAGCCAGTCGGGCGGTTCGACCAGCTTTACGGTGACGGATTCGACACTCCGGGCAGCGGTTATCATGTTCACGACACTGCCGATTCTGGTGGTATATCCCTTCGTGCAGAAATATTTTGTCAAGGGAGTTATGATCGGTTCTCTGAAGGGCTGACGGCCTGTGGGCTTTAGCATAAAATCAATAAGGAGGAAGAAAGCATGAAAAAAATGTTGTGTCTGGGAATGGCGCTGGTACTGGTATTAAGCTCATTGTTGGGCTGTGCGCAGGACGGCGGCAATTCCTCTAAGAACGACAGTCAGATACCAAGCAAGACGGAAGAGAGCAGCAAGAGCGAAGCAAGCGCTGCGGAAGAATCCAGTCAGGCGGGAAGTGACGAGACGGCCAACCTGCCGGTACAGGATTCGCTGGTAACACTGACGGTGATGAAGGAAGAGAATGCTTCTCAGGTCATCCGCACCGATAGTGTTAAGATCAAGTATATTGAGGAGCTGCTGAACATCAAGATCGATATCCAGGCAGCGCCCGCAGCCAGTTATAACGATAAGAAGCAGGTCCTGATCAGCACCGATCAGATGCCGGACATCATGAAGGTGAGCCTGTCCGATCTGAAGACCTACGCGAGACAGGATATGTTCGTCAATCTGACCGAGCATAAGGATATGCTGGGAGACTTCTGGGCGGTCTACGAGGGAGTCGAGTCCATGCCCGCGGCATATGAGATCGACGGCAATCTGTACGGATTCCCCGTTTTGTCCCGTTGGGGCGAGCGCGGAGGACAGCTGCCCGTAATCCGCACGGATCTTCTGGAAGAGTATGGCCTGAAGACCCCGACAAGTTTTGATGAGCTGTATGAAGTATTGAAAGTATTCAAAGAAAAGAATCCGAATCTGGTTCCATTGACCAACCGTAAGGGCGGCAGCACAACCTCGACCCGTAAGGTTCTGGACTGTATGGCATATCCTCTGGGATCCGGCTCCGATATGTACTATGACGCCGATATCGACGGCGGCCGTTGGGTATACGGACCGGCAAACGAGCATTTCCTGTATGTTCTGAGCTATCTGAACAAGCTGTATTCAGAAGGACTTCTGGATCCTGACTATGCGACGATGACAGTAGACCAGTGGAAGGAAAAGATGAGTTCCGGCCAGGCGCTGATGTATTTTGACAATGCCGGTTTCGCGACGGACTTCAACGCGGCTTTGCAGACGCTGGATCCGAGCTATCATCTGGCAGCGATCCCGACACTGACCAACGAGTTGGGACAGACAAGAAACTTCTATTACAATCAGCACAATGGTTCGCTGTATGTGGTCGCGACCTCCAGCAAGAACCAGACACCCGCTCTGCAGCTGCTGAACTGGGCATATTCTGAGGAAGGATGCGATGTTTTCGCATACGGCAAGCCGGGCGAGACTTTTGATTATATAGATGGTAAGCCGGTGATCCGTGAAGAGCTGCTGAAGAAGTTCAACAGCCCGGAGTACAATTCTCCGTATTATGAGATTCAGTCCTATTTGGGCGTAGGCCTGCTGGACTTCACACCGTATGTGGACGATACGCCGGGCGTACAGTGCCGCGTATACGCAATGGCAGACGATGTTAAGGCAGAGCGTGAGGCAGGCAATCAGATGATCGCCAATGATCCGGGTATGCGTGAGCCGGTATACGAGCCTTCTCTGTCAGAAGAGGCTACGACACGCTATAATGAACTGAAGACGACGGTTGAGAACATCGTATCTCAGGAGTGGGATAAGTACATTATGGGCCTGGAGCCGGTTGAGAACTATCAGGCAGTGATCGACCAGGCAAGAGCCGCCGGTGCGGAAGAGATGGAAAAGATCTATAACGATGCCTATAATGCGGCAATGGGCAAATAAAGACTGAGTGGATGCAGGGAAGCCGGGCGTCCTCTGTCAGATGACAGGGGACGCTTTGGGTTCCCATTGTGGTTTTTGCAAACACGGATCAGGAGGATAGGATGGAGCGTTTAAGACAAAAGATACAGAGAGTGATTCGGGAGCGTAGGCTGTATTTTGCGATTCTGTCGCATTTTTTGCTGGTTGATTTTCTGGTATTGGGAATGGGAATCCTGATCTATCATAATGCCGCGGAGGACGCCCGGAAGGAGGCGAAGATACAGCTTCGCGCCTGGGAAGGGCAGTACGCGGCAGCGCTGGAAGAGCAGTATCAAAATCTGTACGGTGCGGGACAGAACCTGCTCAATCATTTTTATATCAAGAGATATTGGCGGATTTATGAAGAAGCGGACATATCCGAGAAGATCGAGATGTTTCAGATACCCGCGATTTTGGAAGAGACGAAAAAACTGATGTCGGCGGTGGATACGATCTTTTTGTACAATGCCTCAGAAAAAGGATTTACGGAAGAGGGCATGGTGTCCAAGGAGATGTATTATAACAGGCTTTACATCTACGATGGGATGACGGCGCAGGAATGGGACGGGCTATTGGACGCGCCGCATTCTGTGCGGATTTTGCCGATTACGGTGGTGCAATGCCCGTATTCGACGGGAAGCACCAAGGAGATCCTGCCGATTGTCACCGGTCGGTATGTTAACGGGCTGAAGACTGTAGTTGTCATCAACGTAAATATGAAGATTTTTACCGCGGAGCTTCGGGGCATCTGCGAGGCGCAGCGGATGGGATATATATTGAAAAATGAAGAAGGAACGGTACAGAGCGCATATCGATGGGAAGAGACTTATACGGCGGCGGAACCAGTGCGGATGGGCAATGGCTGGACTTTGACCTTTGGAATGCCGGAAGAAGAGTACATGAGGGGAAGCAATGAGATTCTGTTCTTTACAGGGGTTATGTGCGTCTTTATTGTGATCTCGAGCTTCCTGATGTCATTTGTTTTTTCCTATGTTCTGTACAATCCGCTGCATTATCTGCAGAATACGATGGACAAGGTGCGCAGAAGGATGCGCCATCCCGCGGGCAGTATGGATGGGCAGAATAAGCGGGCATTGAAAAAGCTGCAGGAGGATGTCGAACGGATTACGGAGGACTATACACAGCTTTTGGACGAGTACTCCGCGGATATGGAATCCAGTGTCCTTTTGTACTGTCTATATAGCAAGCTGGAGCAGAGCGAGGAAGCGTTTGAAAAATCGTTTGCCAATCGGTATAGCTTTAAGAGCGATGTATTGCAGTGTTTTATCCTGCAGTTTGAGTTTACGGAAAAATTTGAAGAGCAGAAGGAAATTGAAAAAAGAAGACTGATGAAGGCAGTGCAGACGCTGGTAGAAAGTGTTTTTTACAGTGTCGCGCCCATCGGGCTTGTCGGACATGGCGAGCTGGGATTTCTGGTGCTGGTCAACGCGGAGGAAGAAGAGCGCTGTGGACGCTGTATTGCGCAGATCCTGGAGATTCTGCGCAATGATGAGCAATGGTTTATCCCCTATATCGGCGTCAGCAGAGTTCAGACGCTGTGTGAACTGCAGGAAGCATATGATGAAGCCAGAACCGGGCTGGAGTATGCCATGTATCGACGGATTTCCAGCAGCCCGCAGTTTGGAGAGGCGCCGCTGCGGACACAGATCAAATATCATCCGTCT
Source organism: Alloprevotella sp. (assembly GCA_963627615.1). Taxonomy (GTDB): domain Bacteria; phylum Bacillota; class Clostridia; order Lachnospirales; family Bianqueaceae; genus Faecimorpha. The sequence goes on along the minus strand of CAVGBV010000022.1, from coordinate 21,912 downwards.
GAGGAAGTGCAGCTCCTGGGGCAGCTCCGCCAGGGGGATCTGCCGGGCCTGAAAAAGACGTTGGGGGTTCTGCTGGATCAGAGTGTGCAGAAAAATTACAGCTGGAGAGGATGCCGGCAGCTCTTTGAGCGCCTGTACCGTACGGCGTCGATCAGTTTGTCTGCGACGCTCTCGGTACAGATGCCGATTGATCTGCTGAACTGTAATATTTTGCAGATGCAGGAGATCCTGATGGAACGATTCCGTATGCTTCTGCAAAGCACCAATACTATGACGGTGAATACGGACAACCAGATCATAACGGCGGTCTGTGATTATATCGCTGAGCATTATCAGGAGAATATCTCACTGGGCACCATCGCGGAACATATGGGGTATTCCTCCAAATATATGTCCAAACTCTTTAAGGAGTCGATGAACTGGAACCTTTCGGATTATATCAACTATGTGCGGATTGAAAAGGCAAAGGAACTTCTCAGTGAGACAACGGAGACGATGGAGCAGATTCAGGAGAGGGTGGGGATTCCCTCCCGCACGACATTCCTGCGTGTATTTAAAAAGTTTGAGGGGATTACGCCGGGACAGTATCGGAATCTGAGACAGAATTCTGTTCTGGGATAAAAATTACTTCTTTACATTCGTGAAAGTTCTGATATAATAATTGCAAAAAGGAGGGATTCTATGAAGCTGCAGTTTACCAAGATGCATGGTTGTGGAAATGATTATATTTATTTTGATTGTTTTAAGCAGAATATAACGGATCCAGAGGAGCTCAGCCGCAGATTGTCCAGATATCACTTTGGAATCGGCGGGGATGGGATCATTCTGATCGAGCCTTCGGAGTGCGCGGATGCCAGAATGCGAATCTTTAACCAGGATGGCAGTGAGGGTAAAATGTGCGGCAATGGAATCCGCTGCGTGGGCAAATACCTCTATGACAGCGGCTTGGCCAGAAAAGAAGAGATCGCCGTGGAGACCCAAAGTGGGATCCGCGTCCTGCAGATGCAGGTGCAGGATGGTCAGGTGACAGGAGTCACCGTGAATATGGGACAGGCCGAACTTGCACCGGAGCGAATTCCGGTCTCGCTTCCGGGAAGTGAGATTATAGGGAGGCCGGTATTGATTGATGGAAAAGAATGGGAGATTACCTGCGTGTCCATGGGAAATCCGCATTGTGTGGTATTCTGTGAGGATCCGGATAGCCTGGATCTGACCAAAGTGGGACCGAAGTTTGAGAAAGCTCCGATTTTTCCGGAGGGGGTCAATACAGAATTTATCCGTGTGATCGACCGTAAAACCCTGCAGATGCGCGTTTGGGAGCGAGGCAGCGGGGAAACGCTGGCCTGCGGGACCGGCGCCTGCGCAAGTGCGGTTGCAGCGATTCTGCGGGGCTATTGCGACCGGGAAGAGGAGATTACGGTGCGCCTGAAAGGCGGAGAACTGAAGATCCGATGGGACTTAGAAGCGGTCTGGATGACGGGACCGGCGGAAACCGTTTTTACCGGAGAGGTGGAAGCATAAAAATCTTCGGAATCTGAAAAAATAGAAGAAAAATTTGCTTTTTTGAAAGTTTGCTATTGCAAAGCTGCAAAAAATCGTGTATACTGAACATCGTTATAGAAATATACACAGGAAAGGATGACAACGATGGGATATGTAGATAGAGTATTGGAGACGGTTGCGCAGCGCAACCCGGGAGAAAATGTGTTCCAGCAGGCAGTACATGAGGTGCTGGAGTCTTTGAGACTGGCGGTAGACGCCAATCCGGCTTATGAGAAGGCGGGACTTCTGGAGCGTCTGGTGGAGCCGGAGCGTGTGATCATGTTCCGTGTTCCGTGGGTGGACGACGCGGGCAATGTGCAGGTAAACCGTGGTTTCCGTGTACAGTTCAACAGCGCGATTGGACCTTATAAGGGCGGTCTGCGTCTGCATCCGACAGTTTCTCTGAATGTAATCAAGTTCCTGGGCTTTGAGCAGGTATTCAAGAACTCTCTGACCGGTCTGCCGATCGGCGGCGGCAAGGGTGGTTCTGATTTTGATCCTAAGGGTAAGTCCGATCGTGAAGTTATGGCATTCTGCCAGAGCTTTATGACGGAGCTGTACCGTCATATCGGTGCGGACGTGGACGTGCCGGCGGGAGATATCGGTGTAGGCGGACGTGAGATCGGCTATCTGTATGGCCAGTATAAGCGTCTGACGGGCAAGTATGAGGGTGTTCTGACAGGTAAGGGACTGACATACGGCGGTTCTCTGGCACGTACCGAGGCAACCGGTTTCGGTCTGGTATATCTGACAGAGGAGATGCTGAAGGAAAAGGGACAGAGTCTGGAGGGCAAGAGAGTCTGCGTATCCGGTTCCGGTAACGTAGCGATCTACGCGGTACAGAAGGCGCAGCAGTTTGGCGCTAAGGTCGTATCCATGTCCGATTCCTCCGGTTCCGTATACGATCCGGAAGGCATTACACTGGATCTGGTCAAGGAGATCAAGGAAGTACGCCGCGGCCGTATCAGCGAGTATGCGGAGCAGAAGAAGGGCGTTGAGTATCGTCCCGGCAAGCGTGTATGGGATATCGCCTGTGATGTGGCTCTGCCGTGCGCGACGCAGAACGAGCTGGATCTGGAGGACGCTAAGAATCTGAAGGCCAATGGATGCTTTGCTGTAGCGGAGGGCGCGAACATGCCGTCTACTCCGGAAGCGGTAGAGCTGTTCCAGAAGAGCGGAATTCTCTTTGCGCCCGGTAAGGCAGCCAATGCCGGCGGTGTTGCGACATCCGCTCTGGAGATGAGCCAGAATTCGCAGAGATTGGCATGGACCTTTGATGAGGTAGATGCTAAGCTGCACATGATCATGAAGAATATTTACGGAAACATGAGCGCGACCGCTAAGGAATACGGTGTGGCTGACAACTTTGTTGCAGGCGCGAACATTGCCGGATTCCGCAAGGTAGCGGATGCTATGATGGCACAGGGTATTGTGTGATCGGTTCTGAGTATACGAAGGGCCGCAGGTTCGGAAGAATCTGCGGCCCTTTCTTTTATAGGAAGGTCCGGCGGCTTATACTTGCTTTTCCGCAAGATATATGATATGCTGGATCTGTTCAGGAGGGGATCAATATGGCGATCAAACAGCAGGTGCTGGCAGAACTGGAGCGGCACAAGGGAGAATATATTTCGGGAGAGAAACTGGCGGAACGTCTGGGCGCGTCCAGAGCCGCCGTATGGAAGAGTATTCAGAGTCTGATGGAGGATGGGTATGAGATTGCTTCGCAGCCGAGAAAAGGGTATTGTCTGAGTCCGCGGAGTGATAAGCTCAGCGCGGAGGCGATTATGCCCATGGTAGAGGAGGACGGAGTTCAGGTACTCGTCTATGAAGAATTGGATTCCAGCAATCTGGAGGCCAAACGCCTTGCCGCGGGCGGCGCGCCCCATGGTACGGTTGTCATCGCGGGCAGACAGACGGCAGGACGGGGGCGGCTGGGCCGCAGCTTCGCCTCGCCGCAGGGAGGAGGCCTCTATATGTCCATCCTGCTGCGTCCGTATCTGGCCGCGTCATTGGCGGTGGACGTAACAACACTGGCGGGAGTGGCAGTATGTGAGACTTTAGAGAAGCTTACGGGCAAGAAGCCGGGAATCAAATGGGTCAATGATATCTTTTTGAATGGAAAAAAGATATGCGGGATCCTGACAGAGGCGGTCACCGATGTGGAAACGGGAATGATCGACAGTCTTGTTCTGGGGATCGGCATCAATGTGACAACGCCGATCGAGGAGCTCCCGGAGGAGGTACGCAAGGTGGCCGGGTCTGTATTTGAGGGAGAAGAGCCCTCAGCGTCGCGGGCGCAGATTGCGGCCGGGATCATCCATGAAGTCATGAGCCGTCAGGAGACTCTGGGAAAGCATGTGCATATGGATGAGTACCGCGCGCGTTGTTTTATATTGGGACAGCGGGTGACATTTCTGAGGGACGAGAGACATTATGAGGGCGTAGCGGAGACGATTCTGGACGACGGCGCATTGCAGGTGCGTCTGGATTCGGGTGAGATCATGATACTGCAGTCCGGGGAAGTATCGGTTCGGCCCTGTTAAGAAAGCAGAATAAAAAGGTTCTGACAGATTTAGAAGTCAGGACCTTTTTTGTATGGAGCGGTGATAAGTTGAGGAAGCTTCAGGCTTTCGCTGCGGTAACGGGGCATCTCCTGCTGAAGAATCCGCCGAAGGCGGCCGGAATCGGAGCGAAGCGTATGAAAAGCTCGAATCAGGGAACGGGAATCCTGAATATGGTCTGGCGGCAGCACATGACAGCGCGTATTGCCGAAGAGTCCGGAGGCAATTCTCCGCGCTCGGACGGAGGAATGGAGGAGAAGCGTAGGCGTCAGAGCCGCGTAGGAGAGAAGAGCCTGCGCGGGAAAGGATGTGATCGTAAAATCAGCGTTTTTCATCAGGAGCTGAAGCTGTACAGAAGAGCATTCCGGCAGGACACGGAGACGCTCTGTGCCCGGGTAGAGACGGGCTAAGGAATGAAGAAGCGACTGATTCTGGGATCCGGAATGGCAGACAAAGGGTATGAGAAAAAGCCGTAGGTCGGTGGTGTTCAGCAGCAGAGAGAGGAACTGCACCAGACTATCCAGTAAAAGCGGGGACGTTTCTTCCGGAGAAACGCTCAAAATGAGATATGGATCTGAAACCGGGGCAGGGACAGAGGGCATATACATGGAGAAGAGAGGATCCGGGCAGAAGCAGACATCGGGATGGAGACCGCGTAGTTCGGCAGCAGAGATAAAGTCATAAGAGATTAGCCTCCGGTAACGGGAGAAAAGGGTACGGTTCTCCGCTGTGTTTAAAGAGGGAAGGGGAGCAGCGCCCAGAAGAATCTGGCAAGGATGGCAGCAAGGCTGAGGAAAGAGCCCAGGCGCCTCGCCCTGATAGGCAAGGAGAATAGAAGGTCCAGAAACAGGACGATAAGGAGCAGACCGCAGAGAAAAGACAGGATGCGGCCAGTAGTTGAGGTCTTCTTCTGGTACGTCGGAATATACTTTTACAGAGGTGCCGGGGAGGAGGCGCAGCATGCTGCGCAGTCGGGCTTCGCAGCCGTGATCAGCACTGCCGCCGTGCGGATACAGAATATAATTCATAAAAATACACCTCCTTCATTCTATGTATATGACAGGAGGTGTGAAATATTCCGTTTAGATGTCCGAGTCCTGGATCTCCAGAAGCTGCGGCCGGCTGAGCGCATGCTTGCGGAGAAGCTGGTAGATAACAGAAGTGGCGGGGACACAGATAAAGATGCCGAGGATTCCCAACAGGCCGCCGCCCAGCGTGACCGCTACCAGAGTCCATAGGCCGGGCAGATTGATGGCGGTACCGACGACCTTAGGAAAGATCAGGTTGCCTTCGATCTGCTGCAATACGATGATGAGCAGCAGAAAGAAGAACATCTGCAGGGGACTCACGGTAAGGATCATCAGCGCGCCAAGCACAATACCGATAAAAGCGCCGATCATGGGAACCAGTGCTGTAACACCCAGAAGAATGCTGATCGGTACGGCATAGGGAAGCTGGAAGATCAGCATACCGGCAAAGCAGAGGAGACCAAAGATGATGGCCTCGATGCATTGCCCCGCAAAGTAATTGGAGAAGGTACGGTTACTCAGCCGCAGAATAGACAGCAGCTTTTCACGCCAATGCGGCTTCAGATAGGCACGGAGCAGGGTATCTGCCTGCCTTTTTAGTTTTTCCTTGCCGACAAGCAGATAGACGGCAAAGATCAGCGCGACAAAGGTCTGGATAAAGCCGTTGACAATCTCCAGAATGGTCGTCATGATGCGGCTCAGGGCTCCGCCCGCGCCGCTCATAAAAGTGGAAGAGACAGAAGCGAGGAGAGCCTTCCAATCGATATCCAGCGAGGTCAGCATGTTCTGTATCGAGGGAATATCATCGAAGAAGGGAATCAATGCCGTCCGGGCCTGTTCAAAGAGCGGGGGTAAGGCCTGCCCAAAGAACTGGAAGCTGCCAATCATCTCCGGAATGACCAACAGGAGCAGGAGCAGCAGAATGCCCAAGAGGATGACGAAGGCCAAAATGATGCAGATGGGCCTACGGCTGCGGATCACCCAGGAACGGGTACTGCGCGGGAAATATCTCTTTTCCAGAAAGCGAAGAGGGATATTCAGTACAAAAGCCAGCATACAGCCCAGGATCATCGGGAAGCAGATATTCAGGACCATTCCGATAAATCCTGTGATATTATGAAAATAGATCACGGTCAAACAGCTGATAACAGCGATGACCGCGATCTTAAGCAAAGTTTTATTCGTTGGGTTTTTCATGGGATTCTCCATCCATGGCCTGCGCAACCTTGAGCATAATGGCGCACTCAATACGCTTGCGGTGAAGGTCGCAGCCCATCTTGTAGGTGCCGGTCAACGAACCGGTGGAGTGGTAAGCGTTGGCGGTGCAGCCGCCGCTGCAGAACAGCTTGGCAAAGCAATCATGACATTCCTTGCGTGCGTAGACATTGCACAGCTTGAACTCATTGCGCAGCTCTTCATTCTGAATGCCGTGGAATACATCACCCAGCTTAAACGCTTCATTACCGACAAACTGATGGCAGGGGTACAGATCCCCCCAGGGTGTAACCGCCATATATTCCGTACCGACGCCGCAGCCGGAGATCCTCTTATAGATACAGGGGCCGCCTGTCAGGTCGATCATATAGTGGAAGAAGGTGAAGCCGTTGCCGTTGCGGCTGCGGCGCAGCATCTCCTGCGCCAGAATATCATATTGCTCCATCAGAACCGGCAGATCTTCTTCTTTGAGGGCATAATCCTCGTTGGGATCGGCGACAACCGGCTCCATGGCCAACTGCTTGAAGCCCAGATCAGCGATATGAAGAATATCTGCGGCAAAATCCGTATTGTAATGAGTGTATGTACCGCGCACATAATACCCCTGCTGTCCTCTGGCATCGGCCAGCTTCTTGAACTTCGGCAGAATCATATCGTAGCTGCCCTTGCCGTTGCGGGTGACACGCAGACGGTCGTTGGTCTCTTTGCGTCCGTCCAGACTCAGAACGACGTTGTACATCTCCTTATTGGCGAATTCGATGACATCGTCATTCAGCAGGACACCATTGGTCGTCAGGGTAAAGCGGAAGTTCTTGTTGTGAATCTTCTCCTGCTCTCGTGCATAGGCCACCAGCTGCTTGACGACATCAAAGTTCATCAGCGGCTCACCGCCGAAGAAGTCTACTTCCAGATTGTGTCTGGTGCCGGAGTGCGCAATCAGAAAATCCAACGCCTGTTTACCGACTTCGTAGCTCATGAGAGCCTTGCTGCCGGAATACTCGCCCTTGCCGGCAAAGCAGTATTTACATGCCAGATTGCAATCGTGGGCGATATGCAGACAGAGCGCCTTGATGACCGTATGACGGTTTTTGAAGTCAAAGGCCAGATTCTCATAATGATCCTCGGAAAAGAGCTTGCCCTCCTGCTTGAGATGTTCAATATCGGAGAAAACATCGCGGATGTCCGATTCGCTGACTTCAGGGTACTTGTCCTGGATTATGCGGATGATCTCAGCCGCGTCATGGTCCGCATACAGGCCGATGATATCATAGGCGACTTCATCCACAACATGGACGCTGCCGCTGTTGGAGTCCAGAACAATATTGTAGCCGTTGTTTTTATATTGATGTACCATAGGGTTCCTTTCTTTTGTGGGGCGGATAAAAAAAGCTGCATGAAAACAGGCCCATAGACAAACCTGGGTTCATACAGCGTTTTTACCAACCAAAATTACTTGTTTTCCTTGCGCTGCTCACACTGCTGATTCGCAATACCACAAGAGGTCTTGCAAGCAGACTGGCAGGAGGTCTGGCACTCGCCACAGCCGCCGTTCTGAACGGACTCAGCCATGCTTCTGGTATCCAAAGTCTGGATTCTCTTCATCAAAAACACCTTCTTTCCCACTAGTATCTGAAATCTTCAGACTACCTTTATTATATAGGATTTTGGTAGGACTGTCAATATGTAAATTAGACTTCTACGACATGGATTGATAATGGCAATGTTCCGTAAGTGCTCTTTACAGTGATGCCATCGTCAAACAGGCCGTTGATCTGAGCAATCGTGGTGGGAGTAATCTCTTCACCGGGGACAATCAGCGGAATTCCGGGCGGATAGGCAAAAACGATTTCACGGGCGATTCGTCCGGCACTCTGATCAAAAGGAACGCATTCATCCGGCATATCCTTGGCGGCGCTGATCGTCATTCGGGTTACGCTCTCCTGCAGACGGGGCAGAGAAGCGTCTCGCTTGGGCGTATCGGAACCGTACTCGGAATCGATCTCGATCAGGGCGTGCAGAAGCCGCTCGAATCCCTCGTCCGTATCACAGATGCTGGTCAATGCCAGCGCATAGTCCGCGGCGATCATCTCCAGCTCGATCTTATACTTACGGAGCATCAATTCCTCAAATTCACCGCTGGTCAGACGCAGGTTGCGGATACTCATTACAATTTTACTGGGATCGAAAGCATAGAAGAGCGGATGGTTCTCTACGGAGTCCGTCCCCTTGCACAGAATCCGGATGTGCTTCAGAACACGTGTCTCGCGGGCAAACATATTGATGCGGCGGATGTATTCATGGAACAGGGATTCTTTTTTATCGTTCAGCATATGTACGCAGTTGTCAATCGCCGCCATGAAGATATAGGAAGGGCTTGTACTCTCAAAGATGGCGAGCGCGGCACTGACCTGACGGTCCATCTCCTGCAGCTTTTCACGGTTCTTCCACAGGCTGCTGCACATGTGGAGCAGTGCTGTCTGCGTCGGGCTGGGCAGAGTCTTATGGATGCTCTGAATGACCAGATCGGCTCCCTCGGTAACCGCGCTGGCGGGGAAGGATGGATGGAATCCAAGATGAGGTCCATGTGCTTCATCCACGATCAGAGGCACCTTATATTCATGCAGAATCTTGCTGATGGAAGCGACGTCGGAGACGACACCGTCGTAGGTGGGAGAGGTGATGATGGCGAGCTTGATGTCCGGATACTCCTCCATCGCCGCGCGCACCTGCTCCGGTGTGATGCTGCCGTTGACGCCAAATTCCTCATCGACAGCGGGGAAAAGATAGATGGGATGCAGCCCGCACAGATGCATAGCATTGTATACAGCCTTGTGGCAATTGCGGGCGATCAGAATCTTGTCCCCACGTTTTGACAGGGCAAATATGGCAGCCAGCAATCCGCAGGTACTGCCGTTGATCAGATACCAGCAGCGGTAACTGTTAAAGAGACGTGCCGCCAGATCCATGGAATCCTTGAGGATTCCGTTGGAGTCATGCAGATTGTCACTGCCGGCAACCTCGGTGATGTCGATCCGATAAGGATCGATCCCCTCCAAAAAATCAAAATTCCGCTTGTGTCCGGGCATATGCATGGGATAGATATCCTGCTCGGAGTAGGTGTTCAGATAATCCAGAAGTTTCAAAGTATTATCCCTCCTAAAGTATATTCATCCGCTGCGGCGGATGCTCAGCGATTTTCCGTTTCGATATCGTCCGTGTCCTCTTCATGGGACTTCAGCTCGGAGAACTCCTCACGTTCGATATCATCTGTATCTTCAGAGACATGCGCAGGAGTCCGAACCTCCGACGCGTCCCGACCGCTCCAATATTGTTCATATTTGGCGTCTACCTGTTCGCGGGAAACCGTATTCATTCCCGTGATATTGCATTGATGCGCCGCCGCGAAATACTCGGCAGCCAGATCCTGATTGCCCCAGGATTCATAGATCAACCCAAGGTGGTATTTGCTGTCTACCATGGTATCCTTAAGATCCAGCGCCTTCAGGAAATAGCGCTCCGCATCCTCATAATTACCCTGACGGAAAGCGATCTGGCCCAGATTATCATAGGCGGGACCATGTGTTTCATTTTCATGCAGCGCCTTATCCGTATAATCCAGAGCTTTGTCGTAGTCCCCGGCTTCAATGTAAAAATAGCCCAAGGTGGTATTAAAATCAAGACTGAAATATTCGTACTTGGCGACCATCATCTCCATCGTTTCGATGGCCTTATCCAACTGTCCGCATTTCCAATAGGCAATTGCCAGATCCTGTTCCGCATACTTCAGCAGCATGGGGGAAACATCTTTCATGGAGACGATCTGCTGAAACACCGGCAGAGCCTCGGAATAGTGGCAGTCCCGAAGCATGTCCAGACCATAGGCCAGCATCGCGTGGACACAGCGGGTATTATGTTTGATGGCGAAGCGGTACAGTGCGTGCGCGAACGCCGGCTTTTTTAAGAATCCATCCAGAAGATACGCGGTCCAGCCTACGGCGGTGCCCAGGTGCGTGATATAGAGGATCAGACCGTAGGCAACAAAAACCAGAAGCGACCAGCCAAAAGGAATATGAAATACAATACAGGCAAAAAGGAGCGCAGCGGTAATCAACAAATAAGGATGTTTTTCGATAAATTTCATCAGATGGCCTCCTGTATGTAGAATAAAACGCAAAATCTATCATATCATGAGTACGGCCAGGATTCAAGAGAAAAATATTATTTTTCTGTATTTTCCGGGAGCTTCAGAACCAGATTCCGGCGGCTACAAGCAGGAGAATACCGGGAAGTCCAAGAAGCGTGCTGATGCCGAGTGTCCATAGATTGACACCTACCGGAAAGGCAGGCCAGAGCATGGACAGAATGGAAAGTGCCAGCAGACCAAAGAGGGTATTGAGAAGAAAGCGAAGCGCCAGATGAAAGAGCCGAGGCGAAAGGAGCGCCAGAACGGAAAAGGAGAGGACGAGGATTCCGAGTAGAATCAGCAGCTGAATTCCGGTCATAGGGAGCCTCCGTTAAGAAGTTATTTTCAGTATATGATCCGCGTGAAAAAATATTTCTGAAAAAATTTTAATTTCCCTCTTGCAATATACCCCGTGGGGGTATATAATGGGGCCGTATCTAAGGAAGGAGGGTTCCTATGGAAGAATGCTGTTGTCACAGAACCAAACAGCGCTCAGAGCAGGAATACACGGATCTGATTCACCGATTGAACCGTATTGAGGGACAAATCCGCGGGATCAAAAATATGGTGGAAAAAGATGCGTATTGTCCGGAGATTCTGACGCAGGTAGCGGCGGCCAATGCCGCGTTAAACAGTTTCAATAAAGTACTGCTGGCCAATCATATCCGAACCTGTGTAGCGCAGGATATACGGGAAGGCAAGGATGAGACGATTGATGAGCTGGTGGCTACGATGCAGAAGCTGATGAAATAAATATATAATATATAAGAAAAGAGGAAAGCATATGGAGCAGTATAATGTAACAGGTATGAGCTGTGCCGCTTGCAGTGCGCGTGTGGAAAAGGCCGTATCCAAGGTTCCGGGCGTTACGACCTGCTCGGTGAGTTTGCTGACCAATTCGATGGGAGTAGAAGGTACGGCATCCTCCGGCGAGGTTATCGCGGCGGTGGAAGCGGCAGGCTATGGCGCGTCGCTGAAAGGCGCGGAAAAGGCGGCGAAGACAGCCGATGAGGACGCGCTGAAGGACCGGGAGACACCGGCGCTGAAGAGGCGTTTGCTATGGTCCGTGGGGTTCCTGGCCGTCCTGATGTATTTGTCCATGGGACATATGATGTGGGGATGGCCGCTCCCGGCGTTCTTGGAGGGCAATCATGTCGCCATGGGATTGGTGGAGATGCTGCTGACGATTGCGATTATGGTAATCAATCAGAAGTTCTTTATCAGCGGCTTTAAGAGCCTGTGGCACAGAGCGCCCAATATGGATACGCTGGTGGCCCTGGGTTCCGGAGCGTCGTTTGTCTACAGTGTCTATGCGCTTTTCGCAATGACGGGCGCACAGGTACAGGGAGATATGGCCGCCGTCATGGGGTATATGGACGAGTTCTATTTTGAGTCGGCCGCCATGATCCTGACATTGATCACGGTAGGAAAAATGCTGGAGGCCCGTTCCAAAGGCAAGACGACGGATGCGCTGAAGAGTCTGATGAAGCTCGCGCCCAAGACGGCCGTGTTGGTTCGGGACGGAGCGGAGGTTGAGGTCCCGATTGATCAGGTGCAAAAGAGCGATATATTTGTGGTGCGTCCGGGAGAGAATATCCCCGTGGACGGTGTTGTGCTGGAAGGAAGCAGCGCTGTCAATGAGGCGGCGCTGACGGGTGAGAGTATTCCGGTGGACAAGGCAGAAGGGGACAGTGTATCGGCTGCGACTTCCAATCAGTCCGGATTTTTGCGGTGCCGGGCGACCCGTGTCGGAGAGGATACGACCCTGTCGCAGATTATCCAGATGGTCAGTGACGCGGCGGCTACAAAAGCGCCGATCGCCAAGGTCGCGGATAAGGTGTCCGGCGTATTTGTCCCGGCGGTCATTACTATTGCGGCAGTGACGATCCTGATCTGGCTGCTGGTAGGACAGAGCGTAGGCTATGCGCTGGCAAGAGGAATCTCTGTACTGGTTATCAGTTGCCCTTGTGCGTTAGGCTTGGCGACGCCGGTTGCCATTATGGTGGGCAACGGTATGGGAGCCAAGAACGGAATCCTCTTTAAGACAGCGGCGTCTCTGGAAGCGGCAGGCAAGACGCAGATTGTGGCTCTGGACAAGACCGGCACGATTACAAGCGGAGAGCCCAGAGTGACCGATCTGATCCCGAATGGCGGATTCAGCGAATCGGAGCTTCTGAGAACAGCCTATGCGTTGGAGAAAAAGAGTGAGCATCCATTGGCGCGGGCGATCCTGCGTTATGCGGAGGAACAGAAGGTTGAGGACACGGAAGTAACAGAGTTCCGGATCCTTGCGGGCAACGGCCTGGAAGGTGTACTGGATGGAAAGAAGATCAAAGGCGGCAACGAACGCTTTATCGGAGCATTGCCGGATTCCATACGGCAAAAGGCGGCGGAACTGGCAGAAGCCGGGAAAACGCCGATCTTTTTCAGTGTGGATGAGCAGCTTGCCGGAATCATCGCGGTAGCGGATGTGATCAAGGAAGACAGCCCGCAGGTGGTTCGTGAACTGCAGAATATGGGAATCCGCGTGGTTATGCTGACCGGAGATAATGAGCGGACGGCACGGGCCATCGGTGCGCAGGCAGGTGTGGATGAGGTTATCGCGGGGGTTCTGCCGGATGGTAAGGAGAGTGTGATACGTTCTCTGAAGGCACAGGGCAGAGTCGCTATGGTGGGAGATGGTATCAACGACGCGCCGGCGCTGACGCGCGCCGATATAGGTATCGCGATTGGCGCGGGAACGGATATCGCGATCGATGCGGCGGATATCGTGCTGATGAAGAGCCGTCTGAGCGATGTGCCGGCGGCCATTCGTCTGAGCCGCGCCACATTGCGCAATATTCATGAGAATCTATTCTGGGCATTCTTCTATAATGTGATCGGAATCCCGCTGGCGGCAGGGGCCTGGATTCACCTGCTGGGCTGGCAGCTCAACCCGATGTTCGGCGCGGCGGCCATGAGCCTGTCGAGCTTCTGCGTTGTGACGAATGCGCTGCGTTTGAATCTTTTTGATCTGCGCGATTCCAGAAAAGATAAAAAAATAAAACAGAAAGC
>CAVGBV010000022.1:2657-8319 GCA_963627615.1 Alloprevotella sp. | reverse complement strand
GGAGGAAAATTCCATGACAAAAACGATGAAGATTGAGGGAATGATGTGCGGACATTGTGAGGCGCGGGTGAAGAAGGCACTGGAGGCATTGCCGGAGGTTACAGAGGCCGTTGTCAGCCATGAGTCCGGGACAGCCGTTGTGATACTGAGCGCGCCGGTGGAGGACAAGGTCCTCAAAAAGGCAGTAGAAGATCAGGATTATAAAGTGGTATCGATTGCCTGAGGATTCTGACTCCCGAATGACATCGAAATCATTGCGGTTTCGATGTCATTTTTTATAAATGAAGTTGACAAATCTCAATGGAGACGTCCTGAGTTGATGAGGTAAAAGGTATGATAGAAATACGTTATGTGCGCTCAGAGGATAAAGAATTTTGGTATGGTCTTGATAAACACTTACCGGAAGAGGAATTTGAAAACAAGGTAAATAGCCAGAGAGGATATGTCCTGTTGGATGACAATAAACCTATAGGAGTGTTGAGATATAATCTTTTTTGGGATAATACGCCATTTTGTACAATGCTTTTTATTGATTGGGATGATCAAGGGAAAGGCTATGGGAAGAAACTTATGGAATATTGGGAAAAGGACATGAAATCCCAGGGGTATGGTATGCTTCTGACTTCTACACAAGTGGATGAAGGAGCACAGCATTTTTATAGAAAAATGGGGTATCGGGATTGCGGCGGTCTTATTGTAAATATCCCCGGATATGAACAACCGATGGAAATGTTTATGAGCAAAGGAATATAAGAATCCTTGTTTGCGCAGAAAATGAAAATTTTGCGTTTGCGGCTTGCATTGAGTATCCTGAAGTAGTATAATTAAACTGTTATCTTACCGCAAAAATAAAAATTGCAGAACAGGGAGGAATTCCTATGTATCAGAATACAGAAAAATATGCTTTGACCAATTGTACCTTGTTAGATGGTACGGAACAGATGCGGCCGCGTACCGGTATGAGTGTGTGCATCGATGGTACACGGATCGTGAAGGTTGTTGCCGGGAACGCGCCGGCCGGATGGCGCACGATCGACCTTGGCGGCGCGTATGTGATGCCGGGACTGATCAATCTGCATGTCCATCTGCCAGCCTCCGGCAAGCCGAAAAAGAAGGCGAGCGATCCCAAGAAGCTCGTCAAACTCATTATGTCGAATGGGCTAATGCGCCATATTGGAGTAAAAATGTGCGAGGGTTACGCAAAGACAGAGCTTCTGAGCGGTGTAACAACCATCCGTACAGTGGGCGGTGTGGCGAATTTTGATACGACCATCCGTGACCAGTCTGCCGCGGGCAAGATCCTTGCGCCGCGGATCGTGGCATCGGATATGGCAGTGTCGGTGCCGGGCGGACATATGGCGGGATCCCTGGCCTATGAAGCAAAAACGCCGGAGGAAGCGGCGGCATATGTGGAAAAGATTGCCGAGGCGAAGCCGGATCTCATCAAACTGATGATTACTGGAGGCGTGCTGGATGCCGAAGTTGTGGGCGAGCCGGGTGTGCTGCGTATGCAGCCGGAATTGGTCAAGGCTGCCTGCGACAAGGCGCATGCGCTTGGTATGAAGGTCGCTGCCCATGTAGAAAGTCCGGAAGGGGTGCGTGTAGCACTGGAAAATGGTGTGGACTCCATCGAACACGGCGCGCAGCCGGATGAGGAGATCCTGCGTCTGTTCCGTGAACGCGGCGCTTTTCAGGTTGCGACCATTTCGCCTGCGCTGCCTTATGCCCTGTTTGACCGCAGTGTGTCTCATGCGACTTATGAACAGCAGGAGAATGGCAAAGTCGTCTTTGACGGTATCATTGCGCAGGCCAAGGCCAACCTTGCCAACGGCGTACCGGTGGGATTGGGTACGGATACCGGCTGCCCCTATATCACACATTACGACATGTGGCGTGAACTGTATTATTACGTGAAGTACTGCGGTGTGACGCCGGCGTTCGCACTCTATTCGGCGACACTGCTCAACGCGCGGCTGGCCGGGCTTGGGGATGAGACGGGTTCCGTGGAAGAGGGCAAGGCAGCGGATCTGATCGTGTGCGATCGGAATCCTCTGGCGAATCTGAGCGCATTACGTACGCTGTGCATGGTTGTACGGCAGGGATGGCGCGTTGAGAATCCCGCACCCAAGAAGATGCCGGAAGTTGAACGCGAGCTGGATCGTTTTCTGTAAAGGGTTCATTGTAAATAAGACCTCACAGCGTGCTTTTCAGCACCCGTGAGGTCTTATTGTATAGTTTTCCTCAGGCCATAAACAGGATCAGCAGCTCGCTGATGACCTCCACGGCAACATCCTTTTCCGCTTGTATCTCACGATTCCGCCACTCCATCAGACAGCGGCGAATCAGCCGTATTTCCTCCGGCTCGAAGGAAACCTTTTTCTTGCGTCCTGGCTTCATCGTGTCGGATAGATCCACTAACCGCAGAAGAAGGTCTCTGATCTGACCATTGGTCTCGGCATCGTAATCCTTACGCTGCTGAAACAGGCCGTTGATCAGTACCCGGACATAATAATCATCCAGTTTGATCTTCATATAGGCGGTATCCTTATTCGTATATGTAACCGGTGACACAGGCGTCCAGCCCTGTGAGCATCGTGTCGCCGAAAGTACGGCTGCTCAGCGTGACGGAACCGTCCGGAGCGAAGTGCAGCACGAGCTGAACCGAACCCAGATTCTCATCGGTGATGTACACACGGATAAAGAGTGTCTCCGCGTCCACCCAGGCACCGGAAGCCAGGCACTCATAGCCTGCTTCAGGGAAGAATTGACGGACATTATGGCCGAAACCGAACCGAATCTCGTGCGTGCCGCTTTCGGTTGTGTATTCAAAGGTGCCGTAATCCGGGCCGAAGCCGACAGCGACAGCACGGTAAACGGACGGATTGTCATCCAATTGAAAACGCTTTCCGCCGACACTCAGAGCGATCGGACTGTCAGAATCGCCTTGAACGTGGGGAACCTTCAGAGAAGACAGACATTCATAGAGCGCGTCAGAGGCTTCCGGATCCTCCGGCAGGGACTCATCGGTAAGATCGTCATAGATGGTATCCCAGAAGGCCCGGAAGATCTGATCGACACCGCAGGGATTCTCCAGAACATCCGCGGTGGTCACCAGCATCAGATTTTTTTCCGGCAGACAGATGGCAAGCTGGCCGCCCATGCCAAAGAGAGCAAAACCGTTGTGATCTGTCATCCAGAACTGATAGCCGTAGCCGTAAGCGCCATGTCCCGGCTGCGCGAAATGCGTATCGATCTGACGAGTGGTCGCCAGACGCATATAGTCCTTGGGAAGAAGCTGGAAGCCATACCAGTTGCCCTGCTGCATACAGAGCATGGCGAACTTGGTCAGGTCATGGGTGGTACACAGAATCCCGGAACCGCCATGCGATACACCGCAGATCTTCTGACAGGTGGCTTCTTCCGAAAAGCCGATTTTGCTGAGCGCTTTCATGCGCAGATATTCCAGCAGAGGCATCCGGGTGCAGCGCTCGACCAATGCCGTCAGTACAACCGTACCGCCGGTATCGTAGTTGAATACAGTGCCGGACTTGTGCGAAGGGGTAACGTTAAAGAAAGCCTTGAGCAGGTCCGGATGGGGGACGATCTGGGTAGCGGTCCGGGTATGGACGGTAGCCATACGCAGTAGATCACGGATTGTCATCTGCTGTGTATAAGGATGCGGCTGCTTGATGACCTTATCCGGGAAATAAGAGATGACAGGATCATCCAGGTGAATATAGCCGTCCTGTGCCAACAGACCGATGGCTACGCCGACAAAACTTTTGCTGACGGAATACATCCGCTGCAGACTGTCCGCGGTATAGGGAGCCCAGTAGCCCTCGGAGATGATGGCTCCGTGCCGCACCAAAACAAAGCTGTGCATACAGAGACGGCGCTCTTCCAAGCGGTCCAGAAAGCGCAGAATCGAGCGGGGAGAGACTCCCATATGCTCTGGCGGAAATACCGATAGAGGAAACTGTTCCGGATTGGACATGGACAAAACCTTCTTTCGTAGAGTTATTATGAAACGGAACGGTGGCGTACCAGCCATGCGCTGAAGCAGCGCTCCAACCCAAAGCCGACCGCCGCGCCCAGTACATTCAGGATGACATCATCGATGTCCATCTCTCCCAGCCCGGTGTAAAACTGTGTCAGCTCAATGGCGGCAGTCAAACAGAAAGAGGCCAGAAGAACACGGAGCAAGCTGAGACGACGTTGTATGATAATCGGCAGCAGGAAGCCGAAAGGCAGCAGAAGAAAGATATTGCCGAAGATATTCAAAAACCAGTAAGAGAATGAAAAATCATGGTGAACAAAATAATATTCAAAAAACATGCGAATGCTTTTGAAGGGGATCAGATTGTATTCTCGGTATGTGTTGGCGCGGGCCTCCATAAAGAACAAAATATAGATCAGAAAGCAGAGGTGCGCGGCAAAACAAACACGAGCCAGAAAAACAGTTTTCCGGCGATAATGGAACATATTACGCCTCCTTCGACCGGCCGAACCGATGGAATGCTCTTATTTTAACCCAGAATGAAGGATCTTGCAAGGGGGAAAAAGATTTTCGGGGAAAATATAGAAAAGGATTTGACAAGCCGTATACTCTGTTCTATAATAGGCATGCAAAATGATGGAAATTCAAGGAGGAAGATTGGAATGGTATTTGAAAGAGTTCAGGAAATTATTGCTGAAAAGTTAGATCTGGATCCGGAGGAAATTACGATGGAGTCCAGCCTGGACGATGATTTGGAAGCAGATTCTCTGGATGTAATCGAGATTATAACCGCGTTGGAGGATGAGTTCAATATCACATTCCAGCAGGAAGATCTGCAGGAGATGGAGAAGGTTTCCGACCTGGTATCTTATATTGAATCCAAGTAATCGATAGATATCTGAATGTAGTTAAGAGGCTCCCGGCGGTCTGCCGGGAGCCTTATATGTTTTAGACGTGTTCCTTAAGCGCGCGGGCCAGCTGATCGGGGCATGATGTCGGTTTCATACCGCAGCGGACGCCTTCCAGGCGCGAGATCGCTTCATGGACGTCCATTCCCTCTATCAGGCGGCCAATACCCTGCAGGTTGCCGTTGCATCCTCCGGTGAAGCGGACGTTGTGTACCTTACCGTCAACGATGTCAAAATCAATCTTCTGGGAACATACGCCGGATGTCTTATAGGTGTACATGGGGAACCCTCCTCTTCTATAAATAATATATGCCGATATCGGCTATCTTATTGTAGCAGAGAATGCTTCTTGCCGCAAGAGATTTTCTGTTTCAAAAAAAATTCTGTAAAAATAAAAAAGAGGGCTTGACAAAGAATAGGGAACAGGGTATAATGATAAAGCTTTCGGAATGTAGCTCAGTTTGGTATGAGCGCTTGGTTCGGGACCAAGAGGCCGCAGGTTCAAGTCCTGTCATTCCGACTTGAGAAGCCGCTTGAATGGATAAGAGTTCAAGCGGTTTTGTTTTTTCTTGCCTTTTCCCATATCACATGGTATAATGCACGCAGCAGCATGGCGCTGCCAATGTAAAAATCATGGAGGAAAGTGACTTATGAGAAGGAAGGATCGGGAAGTAACCGATGCAGCCAAGATCAGGGAAATTATTCTGTCCTGCGACCGCTGCCGTTTAGGGTTCAATGATGACGGCGAGGTCTATAT
>CAVGBV010000022.1:0-2647 GCA_963627615.1 Alloprevotella sp. | reverse complement strand
GGTCTATATTGTGCCGTTGAATTTTGGCTATGCCGAAGAAGATGGGACAAGGGTTTTTTATTTTCATGGGGCGCGAGAGGGACGTAAGATCGATTTGATCCGCAAGACAGGCAAGGCTGGATTTGAACTTGATACACATCATGAGATCGTACCGGGAGAGACGGCTTGCGATCATACGGCGCTGTATCAGAGCGTAATCGGACACGGCAGTATCTGCCTGCTGGAGACGATCGAAGATAAGAAAAAGGCGATGCAGTCCATCATGCTTCACAATACCGGAAAAGACCAGTGGGAGATTCCGGACAAGGCATTGATGGCGATGAGTCTGATCCGGCTGACGGTTCAGGAATTATCCTGTAAAGAACATCTGTAATGAGTGAAGGAAAGATTTTGTCAGAGCTTTTTGCCTTACAGGATCTGGAATATAAAGCGTTTCACAGTAAGCTGATTCCGGGGATTCCGATGGAGGATATCATCGGGATTCGGGTGCCGGTACTGCGGCATTACGCGAAGACGATTTTTCGAAGATCCGATACGGCAGCCTTCCTGAGGGCGCTGCCGCATCGGTATTATGAAGAAAATAATCTCCAGGCACTGCTTCTGGAGCAATATACAGAATACGATACACTGATGACAGAACTGGAACGCTTCTTGCCATATGTGGACAACTGGGCAACCTGTGATATGATCACATCCCGCCTGTTTAAAACGCATACAGAAGAACTCCTGGGGCCGATTCAGAACTGGCTTTCTTCAGAGTACACCTATACAGTCCGCTTTGGAGTGGAGATGCTGATGAAGTGGTATCTGGATGCCGAGTTTCGTCCGGAATATCCGGAGTGGGTGGGACAGATCAGAAGCGAGGAATACTATGTAAAGATGGCGGTTGCCTGGTATTTTGCGACGGCGTTTGCCAAACAATACGACGCGGTCCTGCCGTATCTGGAGGAACAGAAGCTGGAGCGGTGGACGCACAATAAGGCGATCCAGAAAGCGGTAGAGAGCTATCGGATCAGTCCGGAGCAAAAGGAATATCTGAAGACACTGAAAATAAAATGACATCAAAGGAGGAACAGCTGTATGTCCATTCAAGACGATGCCAGACAGATTATGCAGGCGGCGCTGCAGGCGGCGTTGCCGGATACGGCGGTGAAAAAAGCCTTGCAGGAGCTGCCGGAGTACAGCGGACGGCTGATTCTGGTTGCGATTGGTAAAGCGGCGTGGCAGATGGCGCATGCCGCGTATGAAGTATTGGGAGAGCGGATTGACGGCGGAATTGTGATTACCAAACATGGCCACGCGCAGGGGGCGATTGGTTGTCTGGAGATCTGTGAGGCCGGCCATCCGGTGCCGGATGCCGATACCTATTCATCTACACAGAAGGCCGTCGAACAGGTATCGGGACTGGGGGCAGAGGATCTTGTACTGTTCCTGATCTCCGGCGGAGGATCCGCGTTATTTGAGAAGCCGTTGATTCTGACGGAGGAGATGGATGATATAACGCGTCAGCTCCTGGCATGCGGCGCGGATATTGTGGAGATGAATACGCTGCGTAAACGGCTGTCCGCGGTCAAGGGCGGAAAATTTGCCAGACTGTGTGAGCCGGCAAGGGTGTATTCTGTCGTATTGTCGGATATTCTGGGAGATCCGCTGGATATGATTGCTTCAGGCCCGGCCTACCCGGATTCTTCCACTTGCGAACAAGCGCGGGCAATCGCAAAAAAGTATCGCCTGCGGCTTTCTGAGGAGGCACAGAAGTGTCTGAATGAGGAAACGCCCAAGGAATTAAAAAATGTGGAGTCCCATATCACCGGTTCGGTCCGGCAGCTGTGCGCGGCGGCGGCAGAAGCCAGCCAAGATCTGGGATATGAGCCGATCGTACTGAGTGACCGGCTATGCTGTGAGGCCAGGGAGGTAGGTAGTTTTCTGGCATCGATCGCGCAGTATCATCAGAACACGGAGCGCTCAATGGCCTTTATTGCAGGCGGGGAGACGGTTGTCCATCTGACGGGTAAGGGACTTGGAGGCCGCAACCAGGAGATTGCTCTGGGCGGTGCCAGAGGACTTGCCGGTCTCCGGAATACAGTGTTGTTCTCATTGGGTTCCGACGGAACCGACGGCCCCACCGATGCCGCGGGCGGTATGGTGGACGGGACGACGCTGGAGAGGCTTACAGCGGTCGGATGGAATCTGGATGACGTGCTGGCGGACAATGACGCGTATCACGCTCTTAAGGCGGTACAGGGCCTGGTGATGACGGGGCCGACAGGGACCAATGTCAATGATCTGACATGTCTGTTGATTCGGAGATAGAAAAAAGGACGGCTGTTGAGAGCGTTGGCGTAGGGAAACAAGCAGAAACCCAGTAAAATCAACGCTTTTAAGGGCAGAGGGCAAACAGGTTAGCTCAAAAATTGAATAACCAAGCGACAAAAGGGATGTTACCGTAAGGCAGCATCCCTTTTCGCATATCGTTTACGCCGTGATTGCGTTCATAATCGTTTGAATGGTATTACAGGTATCATCAAAGGAAATGTCTTTTGCATACTCGTACTCGCGGCTGTATTTCTCCCACAGCTTGCGGAGCGTATTGCTTTCGCGGATCTCTTTCATAATCTCCGGGTAGTCTGTCAGGATCATGCCGCTG
>CAVGBV010000021.1:24090-30697 GCA_963627615.1 Alloprevotella sp. | reverse complement strand
TGCGTCATTTATTAAAGCTTTTATCTGCGGATTATTGGCTTTTAATTTTTCTTCCAGTATTTTGAAACTTCTAATATCAGTCATATCCATAGGAACAATTACCGTGTGTTTATCAGGATATTTTTCAGCAACCTTTTTTAATCGTTCTTCACGGCGGGCAATCAGCCATAGTTCATCTATTTCGGGAAATAATTTTGTGACGGCGTCAATATAGCAGACACCGAGTCCGGAGGAAGCTCCGGTTATAACTGCAATACTCATAAAAACACCCCTTTTGCACAAGCGAATAAAATTAGACGCTTGCAAAATTCTTGATTTCATACTATACTATAATCGGCAATAAAGCAAGTGACAAATGAACTTACCTGTTTAAGGTTGGACAAATATTGAATTTTGCAAAAGGAATCCGTTATGAAATACGATATTACAAAGCCATTAACAAAAGGAGTAAAGCGAACGCTTGGGGCATTCAGCAGGGAAATGTTTATGCTTATGTCTGAGCAATCCTTTGAAGAAATCACTGTCGGTCAGTTATGCGAAACGGCACAATATCCCCGTGCAACATTTTATAATTACTTTGATGATAAATATGATTTGCTTGGTTACTGTTGGCAGACACTTGCTGAGCGGATAGGATTTAATGATTATCATCACGCTGAAGAAAATGAAATGTTGTACCTTTATTTTGACCGAATTTATGATTTTACAAAGCAAAATGAAGATGTCATACACAGGGTTCTTTTGCATAACAGTGAGGTTGGATATATGTTTTCAAGTTTCGGGAATTTTCTGAATAACAAAATGCGTTTTATATTTCAAAGCTGTCCGGAAGCAATGCAAAAGGACATTCCGAATGAGTTGCTTGCAGACCATTACAGCAATACATTGTTTCTTGTATGGCAGTGGGCAACAATAAAGAAATCCGATTGCACGAAGGAACAGGCACATAAATATCTTTGCTCATTAGTCGGTAATCTGTGAATTTCTCAGCATATTCTCGGCGCGATGAAGATTGATAGCGTGATTTTGAGCAGATTACGAATGTGCGGCTTTCCTAAAAATAGAAAAAGACTCTGACCTTTTACGGCCAAAGCCTCAATCTCATCTTTACTAGGCTCTATAAGGGCTTTTATTGATTTCCAATTACTGCCTCATGTGGTGTCAGGGGGATGATTCTGTTTTTCATGCGTCCCGCACTTCTCTTGTATTAAGGTCATGATAGGTCTTTATGATAATAATCAGTGTGATGATAAAAGTTAAAATATCCGACACGGGCATAGAATACAACACGCCGTCCAAGCCGAAGAACATTGGCAGCAGCAGGGCAAAGCCGACACCAAACACCACCTCTCGGAACATGGACAGCAGTGTGGAGGTCAGCGCCTTGCCGATGGCCTGTAAGAAGATAAAGCATGCCTTGTTGACGCAGGCAAGCAATATCATACAAAGATAGGTACGGAAGGCTTTGATGGCGAAATCGGTATAATAGATGCTTTCGTTGGCCGCGCCGAAAATGGCGATGAGCTGCCGGGGAAAAACCTCTGCCAGCACAAGAGCCGCTGCGCCCACCAATGCTTCAGCAATCAGCAGCTTAGTGAACAGCTCCCGAACACGCGGCTTCTTTCCGGCGCCCATGTTATAACCAACGATGGGGATACAGCCCGCTGCCATACCGACTACGATGGAAATAACAATCTGGAAAAATTTCATCACGATGCCGACTACAGCCATGGGGATCTGCGCGTACTGTGCCTGTCCGAACACGGCATCGAGCGCACCGTATTTGCGGAGCATATTGTTGATTGCCGCCATCGCCGCGACCAGGCTGATCTGTGAAAGGAAGCTGGTGATGCCCAGCGTCAGCATCCGTCCGCAAATATTCCATCGCAGGGCATAATCGTTGGAAGCGGGCTTAATAATCTTCATGTTCAACAGATACCATACAGCAAGGATCGCGGTGAGCACCTGACCGATGACCGTAGCGACGGCCGCACCCATCATGCCCCATTTGAAAACAAAGATAAAGATGGGGTCAAGGATGATATTGATCACAGCTCCCGCCAGCGTGGAGATCATGGCAAACTTCGGGCTTCCGTCCGCACGGATAATGGGGTTCATAGCCTGACCAAACATATAGAATGGAATACCCAGCGTGATATAAAAGAAATATTCCTGAGAGTGATGGAAGGTCTCCTCATTTACCGTGCCGCCGAACATGGCTATAATACCATCTGCAAAAAGAAGATACACTGCCGTAAGGAGGAGACTGCCGGCAACAATCAGAACAACGGCGTTGCCGACGCTGCGTTTTGCTCTTTCTGTGTTTTTTCCGCCGAGTGCCATACTGACAAAAGCGCAGCAGCCATCACCAACCATGACGGCAATGGCCAGCGCCACGACGGTCAGCGGGAATACAACCGTGTTCGCCGCGTTGCCGTAGGAGCCAAGGTAGCTTGCGTTGGCGATAAAAATCTGATCGACAATGTTGTACAACGCACCTACCAATAGTGAGATAATGCAGGGAACAGCATATTGGCGCATAAGCTTACCGATACGATCTGTTCCCCAAAACTGATTTCCGACATCCATAAAAATCACCTTTCTTTCTGAAAAAATAAAATGCGTAAGTCCATACAATCTGGACTTACGCATTTCTGCTACACGCTGCGCATTTATTGTAGCAGATTCGGCAAAAATTTTCAAACGCTTTTTGAAAATTTTTATCACAGAGGAACTTTCCCACCATAGTACTCCCTTTTGTATATCGACTGTAAATATTTTATGAAGAAACGGGATATTCAAAAGAAAAAATTGAAAAAAGGGCGGAGTTATGGTATAATAGGCGTAACCTGAACGGATCAGGAAACGGCAGAAGGGGAGAGAGCCATGGGCCTGTTTATTTCAATGGAAGGACCGGATGGATCCGGCAAAACACTGCAGATGGATTTGCTGCAGAAAGAATTGGAGGAACAGGGATATTCGGTGCTTCGGACACGAGAGCCCGGAGGTACGCCAATCGGCGAGAGAATCCGCGAATTGCTGCTGGATCCGGAATGCCGGGAGATGTCCGCGCAGACCGAAGCGCTTCTGTACGCGGCAGCGCGTGCGCAGCATGTATCTCAGAAGATCGTACCGGCGCTTCGTGAGGGTAAAATCGTACTGTGCGACCGATTTGTGGATTCCAGCCTGGTGTATCAGGGGATCGGACGCGGATTGGGTGTGGACCGGATTCGGGAACTGAATCGTTTCGCGACAGGAGAGACGGAGCCGGATGTCACAATTGTACTTCAGATCGATTATGCCGAAGGGCTTCGACGCAAGAGCAGGCAGTATGCGGGACAGCTGGACCGTATGGAGCAGCAGCAGAGAAGTTTTCATCAAAAGGTACATGACGGATTTTACGAGTTGGCTGCCTGGAGCCCGGAAAGGGTCCGGGTCGTAGACGGCAGCAAGGATCCGGAAAGCGTGCATACAATGATTATGAAGGAGCTGGAATCTTTTCTGAAGAGGATTCAGCCCTGATCATAAAAAATCTATTCAGAAAGGGGTAGGACGTAATGAAGCTTGTATTAGCGATTATTCATGATGAGGATGCGGCGAGACTGACAACAGCTCTCAATAAGGAAGGCTTTCAGGTCACCAAACTGGCCAGTACGGGAGGCTTTCTGCGTGTAGGCAATACCACCATGCTGATCGGCGTGGAGGAGGATCGTCTGGACGAAGCGCTTAAAATCGTGCATGAGCGCTGTAAGACCAAGAAGCAGATGACCATCGCCAATCAGCCCTACACCTCGACTCCGGAGGGATATATCCCATATCCGATCGAAGTGACGGCCGGCGGAGCGACGGTTTTTGTGATCGATGTTGAGCAGTTCCATAAGTTCTGATGAGTGAAGAGAAAAAAAGCGGCCGGCTGATCGGTCATGACGGTGTGCTGCGGCATATCCGGGCTGCCGTGACGGCTGGCCGAGTTTCTCACGCCTACCTGATCGAGGGGGCGGAAGGGTCAGGCAAAAGGACGCTGGCAAGCCGGTTTGCGATGGCGCTTTTGTGCAAAGAACCCCAGGACGGAGAACCATGCGGCAGATGTGACTCCTGCCGCGTTTTTCTATCTGGAAACCATCCGGATATGCATTATATCCGTCCGGGAGAAAAGGGAACGCTGCCGGTGCAGACGATTCGTGAAGAGTTGGTGCAGGATATAGAGATTCTGCCCTATTATGCCGGACGTAAGGTTTATATCGTGGAGGACGCGCACAAGATGAATGTGCAGGCGCAGAATGTTTTGCTGAAGACGGTGGAAGAGCCGCCGGAATATGGAGTGATTCTGCTGCTGGCACAGAGCGTGCAGAGCTTTTTGCCGACAGTGCGTTCGAGATGTGTGCTGCTCCGCCTTTTACCGCTGGCGGAGCAGCAGGTTCGTGAGATTCTGACAGAACAGTACGGTATTCCGCAGGGAACGGCGGCTGCCTGTGCGGCGTTCTGTGAGGGAGCGGTAGGACAAGCATTGAAAATGGCCCAGTCCCAGGAGTTCATTGAACTGCGGAACCGCTGGATGGAGCGGCTGGGGCGTCTGGCCAGAGAGGATATTCTGGAGACACTGCGGTGGAATACCGCGTTGGAAGCGGACCGGGAACATATTCAGGAAATCCTGCGTATGATGCTTGCGTGGTTCAGAGACTTGATCATTCTCCGGGAAACAGGGGATACCGGGCAGTGTATTTGCCAGGATCAGATAGAGCTCCTGGAGAGTTCTGCCAGAGTGTATGATCTTCGGGAACTGTACCATAAGGTAGAGGTGCTGGAGGACGCACAGAAAAAATTATTGCATAACGTTAATTATGCGCTATGGTCGGACTGGCTGCTGATTCAGCTGTC
Organism: Alloprevotella sp.; assembly: GCA_963627615.1. GTDB lineage: Bacteria > Bacillota > Clostridia > Lachnospirales > Bianqueaceae > Faecimorpha. The sequence goes on along the minus strand of CAVGBV010000021.1, from coordinate 25,819 downwards.
AAGGCGCACGGCGCTGGCATAGAGTAGGAGGAACAGTCATTGATTACTGTAATAGGAGTTCGGTTCCGGCATGGCGGCAAGGTGTATTATTTTCAGCCGGGAGCGAATCAGATTGAAAAGGGCGACCGGGTAGTCGTAGAGACGTCCCGCGGAGTAGAGTACGGCCTGGTAGTACAGGGACCGCGTCTGGCATCGGATGAGGATGTAGTCGCGCCGGTGCGCACCATTCTGCGCAAGGCAACACAGAAGGACGAAGAGGTCAACCGGCGCAATATCGAGTCCGAGAAGGAAGCGATGGAGATATGCCGGGAAAAGATCGCCAAGCACGGGTTGGAGATGAAGCTGGTGGAATGTGAATACACATTTGACGGCAATAAGATTCTCTTTTATTTTACGGCGGAAGGTCGAGTGGACTTCCGAGAGCTGGTCAAGGATCTGGCGTCGGTATTTAAGACACGGATTGAGCTGCGGCAGATCGGAGTCCGGGATGAGGCGAGAGCCTGCCCGGGAATGGGCGTCTGCGGCCGTCCGTTCTGCTGTCAGACCTTTTTGCCGGACTTCATTCCGGTATCGATCAAGATGGCCAAGGATCAGAACCTGTCGCTCAATCCAACCAAGATCTCCGGAGCCTGCGGCCGTCTGATGTGCTGCCTGAAGTATGAAGAGTCCACCTATGAAGACTTGACAAGGGGACTGCCTGCCGAGGGAGACCTTGTGCAGACGCCGGATGGAGCCGGGGAGGTGCTGCATGTCAATGTGCTGCGTCAATTGCTCAAGGTCGGAATCCGGCAGAATGAAAAGGATGACGTCGAGATCGCGGAATATCTCCTGAGCGATGTCCAGCTGCTGCGGCGCAAGCGTGGGAGAAACCGTTCGGAGCAGTCCATGGATTCTGATGAGAAGAAGCAGCTGAAGGCTTTGGAAGAGGATAATGGAAAGTAAGCTTCTGGAGGGAGAACGGCTGGATGAATTGCAGCGGGAAGGCCGAAAGATCATTCAGCATCCCAACGTGTTTTGCTTTGGAATGGATGCCGTGCTGCTGGCCGCGTTTGCCAGGGCCTATCCGGGAGAGCGGGTATTGGATCTGTGCAGCGGGACAGGGATCATTCCGATTCTGATGGAGAGCCGGTGTCCTGGAGCCAGCTACACCGGGCTGGAGCTGCAGGAAGCTTCCGCGGACATGGCACGTCGGAGCGTAGCGTATAACGGTCGTGAGGAAGCGATTAACATTCTGCAGGGAGATCTGCGGGAGTGCGTGCCGAATCTGGGAGCCGGAAAATGGGACGCGGTGACGGTCAATCCGCCGTATATGAAGGTTCCAAGCGGAGCGCATAACCAGAACGCACGCATGAATCTGGCGCGGCATGAGGTGGAGTGTACGCTGGAGGATGTGATCCGGACTTCGGCCAGACTGTTAAAGAGCAAGGGACGTTTTTACATGGTTCACAGGCCGCTAAGGCTGGTGGAGATACTGGGAAGCCTGCATGAAAACGGACTGGAGCCCAAAAGGATGCAGCTGGTTCATCCCAGGATCGACCGGGAACCGAACATGGTGCTTATAGAAGCATCCAGAGGCGGCGGAGCGGAACTGCGTGTACAGCCTCCACTGATTATCTATAATGAGGATGGTTCCTATACGGAGCCGGTCCGAAGAATATACGAGGGACCATGATGTCTAAGGTGAGTTTGCTTGCATGTGATGAGTATGATCTGCAGCGCTTAAAAAAGG
>CAVGBV010000021.1:20078-24080 GCA_963627615.1 Alloprevotella sp. | reverse complement strand
AAGGTTCTTGCGGAAAGCGTTCAGAATCTGGGCGGTTGGGAACCTTATATTCAGCCGGGAGACCGGGTGTTTCTGAAGATCAATCTGGTGATGAATAAAGAACCGGAATATGCAGCGACAACACACCCCGCTTTTGTACAGGCGTTAGGAGAGCTGCTGACAGAATACGGCGCGGAGGTTATCATCGGAGACAGTCCCGGCGGACTTTTCAACGAAGAAGCGCTGAAAAGAATCTATAAGGGAACCGGCATACAGGCGGCAGCCGAGGGCTGCGGCGCGCGGCTGAACTGGAATACGGCCTCGCGTGAGGTCAAAAACCCGCAGGGAAAGCTTCTGAAGCAGCTTACGCAGACAGCGATGCTGGCCGATGCGGATAAAGTCATATCGGTATCCAAACTGAAGACGCACGGAATGATGACTTTTACCGGCGCGGTCAAGAATCAGTTTGGTACGGTGCCGGGCACCAAGAAGGCGGAGTATCATTTTCGGATGCCGGCGGCAGCGGATTTTGCGGACGCATTGATCGATATCTGCTTGGCGGCGCATCCGGTACTGTGTTTTATGGATGGAATTCTCGCGATGGAAGGCAATGGCCCGACGGGAGGAACACCGAGACAGATCGGCGTGGTATTGGCCGCGGCAAGCCCATTTGATCTGGATATTGTAGCGGCCAGTCTGATTGGATTGGAGCAGGAGCAGGTGCCGACTCTGCATCAGGCATATCTGCGGGGATTGGGCTTATCTTCGGCGAATGAAGCGGAGGTTGTGGGAGAAGGCCCGGAGAAGTTCAGGGTGACGGATTTTCAGATGCCGGATCATATTGATCCGCGGCTGATGAGCCGACTGGGACCGTTGGGACAGGCGCTCTCCGGAATCCTGAGGCCCAAGGTGCGTTTCTCCAGAGAACGCTGCATTGGCTGTCAGGCATGTTACAGAAACTGTCCGGCGCATGCGATTACGATGAAGGATCGCTTCCCGACGGTGAATTATAAAAAGTGCATCCGATGCTATTGCTGTCAGGAGCTATGTCCGCGCAACGCGATCTTGGTGCATGAATCCGGAATTATGAAGCTGGCGAATCGGCTGTAAGAGGGGTGAGAAGATGACAGGCAGACTTATGGTGTGTGCAACGCCCATCGGCAACATGGAAGATATTACGCTGCGGGCATTGGAAGCCCTGAAAAATGCGGATCTCATTGCCGCGGAAGATACAAGGCATACCTTGGGGCTGTTGAATCATTATGGCATCAAAACACCGATGATCAGCTGCCATCAGCACAATGAGGCGCAGCGGGCGGATATCATTCTGGAACGGCTGAGGGAAGGACAGAATGTGGTGCTGGTCAGCGACGCGGGTACGCCCGCGATCTCAGATCCGGGAGAGGTGTTGGTGCGCCGGTGCCGTGAGGAAGGCATTGAGGTCACGGCGCTGCCAGGCGCCTGCGCTTTTGTCACAGCGCTCTCCATGTCCGGAATGCGCAGCCGGAGGTTTATTTTTGAAGGATTCATTCCGACAGGCGGAAAAGAACGGCGGGAACTGCTGCAGCGTCTGGTGCATGAGGAACGGACCGTGATATTTTATGAAGCTCCGCATCATTTGCGCCAAAGCCTAGAATTCTTGCGGGACGGCCTGGGAAAACGCAGAATTGCCCTGGGACGGGAGCTGACCAAGCGGTATGAGGAGATGCTCTTTATGGAGATGGCGGAAGCGGCGGAGTATTACACCGTCAATGAGCCCAGAGGAGAATATGTGCTGATTCTGGAAGGAGCGGACCCGGAAGAACGGTCGCAGGAAGAGCGGCAACGCTGGGAAGAACTCAGCTTTACTGAGCATATGGAGCGTTATCAGGATCTGCCGCCCAAGGAGGCTATGAAACAGGTGGCCCGCGACCGGGGAATCTCCAAAAGGGACGTATACAGCGCCCTGCTGAAGGAACAGACATAAAGCGGAGCCTGTCCGCATAGGATACATTCTGAGGAGGGATGGACATGCGGCAGGAATGGCTGGAAGATCTGGCAGAGGAAGCGAGACAGTATAAGATCGTATACCGGGAACTGCTGGAGAAAACCCGGGAGCCATTGAAAAAAAGGCTCCTGGAGAAAAATATGCTGGATAAGGAAGCGCAGCTCCGATGCCTACAGCGTATGGGGAGCGGCTCCGGTACGCTTGCGGAGGAGGATTCTCAGGCGGAGATTGCTCCGGAAGTGCTGCTATATAATGAGATTGAGAATGAAGCCGTCTATGCGGCATTAGAGGAAAATCTGGGAGAAAGCGCAGACAGCCGAAAACTGCGCTTGAAACAGAGGCAGATCATAGAACGGCTGATGCTATATCTGATATAATAAAAGTCAGGAAAGGAAGAACGGCAATGGAAGATTGTATTTTCTGCAAGATCGCGGCGGGACAGATTCCCTCCACAACAGTGTATGAGACAGAGGCTCTGCGGGTCATCGCGGATATTTCTCCGGCCAATCCGGGACATCTGCTGATTCTGCCCAAGACGCACGCGGCCGATTTTACGGAGCTTGCGGAGGAGACGGCGCTGCAGGTGATGAGCGCGGCCAGACTTGTGGTGCGGGCAATGAAGAAGGGCCTTGCTCCGGATGGAATCAATGTAGTACAGAATAACGGAGAGGCTGCGGGGCAGACTGTACGGCATTACCATATGCACATTATTCCGAGATATACGGGCGATACGGTCCAGGTCACCTGGAAGCAGCAGGAACTGCCGATGGAGGAGATTCAGAAGGCGGCGCAGGCCGTGCAGAAGGCGCTGGAGGAGAGAGAATGAATCCGCGCCGGACGATCGTTCTGACCGGCGGAGGGACCGGCGGTCATGTGACGCCGAACATCGCGCTGCTGCCCTATCTGCGTCAGAGAGGCTATAAGGTATACTATGTGGGCAGTACGGACGGAATGGAAAAGAATCTGATCGAGCCTCTGGGGATCCCCTATTACGGCATTGATTCTGAGCGACTGAACCGGTATTTTACACTGGAGAATCTGACAATGCCTTTTCATGTGATACGGGGACTGTTTCAGGCCAAAAAGCTCCTGAAAAAACTAAAGCCTGATGTTGTTTTCTCGAAGGGCGGATTTGTCAGTGTGCCGGTGGTGATTGCCGCCAAATGGAATAAGATTCCCTGTGTATGCCATGAGTCGGATATCACGCCGGGACTGGCCAATAAGCTGGCAACGCCCTTTGCCCAAAAGGTATGCGTGAATTTTGAGGACGCGCTGCAGTACCTGCCGCAGGGAAAGGGAGTCTATACCGGTACGCCGATTCGGGATTCTCTATTGCAGGGAAGCAGAGAAAAAGGCCTGGAGATCAGCGGCTTCAGCGGGAAGAAACCGATTCTGCTGGTGATGGGAGGAAGCACCGGAGCCAGGGCGTTGAATGATGGAATTCGTGAAGCATTGCCAGTGCTGCTGCCGGAGTATGATGTGCTTCATCTGTGCGGCAAGGGCAACCTGGATCCGGCACTGAAGGAACAGACGGGATATTTTCAGATTGAATACGCGAATGAGGAGATGCCGCACTTCTATGCTGCGGCAGACGCGACGATCTGCCGGGCCGGGGCCAACTCTCTGGCGGAACTGCTGGCGCTTCGGCTGCCCAATGTACTAGTGCCTCTGCCACTCTCGGCGAGCCGGGGTGACCAGATTCTGAATGCCAAATCTTTTACGGAGAAGGGATACAGTGTAACGCTGGAGCAGGAGAAGATGACGCCGGAGAGTATCCTGCAGTCCGTGCGCGAGGTGTATCAGAACCGGCAGAGATATATAGAGGCCATGGAAAAGGCAAGCCGGCAGTCGGGCAGCGAACGGGTGCTGGAAGTAATTGAACAGGCGATAGCAAATTATAAAACCGGAATGGGAGGATACTAATAAGATGAAGAAAAAGATTTTGACTACAGTAACGGCCATGGTCTTGGTATTATGCACGCTGACAGGCTGCAGCGGCAGCATTTACAAGCACTACAGCGCGGAGACCTATGATA
>CAVGBV010000021.1:17074-20068 GCA_963627615.1 Alloprevotella sp. | reverse complement strand
GCAGTTTGAGGATCCTCAAAAGGGAGATACGATGGCCAAGTTCCATACCAACATGGGAGACATTACAGTACGGCTCTTCCCCAAGGAAGCGCCTAAGGCGGTAGAGAATTTTGTAACCCATGCGAAAGAAGGATACTATGACGGTGTGATCTTCCACCGCGTGATTGAGGACTTTATGATCCAGAGCGGCGACCCGACCGGTACGGGTACGGGCGGAGAGAGTATCTGGGGCAGCACGTTCGAGGATGAGCCGATTCCGTATCTGTCTACCTACCGCGGGGCTCTGTGCATGGCCAATCGGGGAACCAACACCAATGGCAGCCAGTTCTTCTTTGTAACCTCGGACAATAAGGAAGTTACGGATTACAGAAGATGGAATATGGATGTGGATGACAAGTATAAGGTTGATGAAGCCAAGTTCGACAAATTCAAAGAGGTCGGCGGCGCGGTTCATCTGGATTATCAGCTGAGCAATCTGCGTGCCGTGACCTATCCGGATACATATAAGCAGTATGTACATACCGTATTTGGACAGGTTGTAGAGGGAATGGATGTTGTGGACGCGATCTCCCAGGTCAAGGTATATGGGGAAAAGGAAGTTACCGAGGCCAAGATCAAGAACGGCGTGGACCAGACGGAAGTTATGGAGAATAAGCCGATGGAGGATGTTATCATCGAATCCATCGAGATCTATACCTACGGAGAGTAAACAAAATGGAAAAAACAGAGATTCGTTCTTTGCTGGAGTTCCAGTTTGTCAGCAATCCCGGATTTTCCCCGGACGGCAGACTGGCGGCCTATGTGGTGCAGCACGCGGAGGAAGAAGAGAATCGGTATAAGGGAGACCTGTACATACTGGATGTTGACCGTCAGGAGACCTATCGGCTGACAACGCACGGAGACGCGTATTCCTATGTCTGGACGGCTTCCGGGACGCTTTTGTTCAGCGCTAAAAGGGAAGAGGCAGATAAGAAAAGCGAGGATCCCATCAGTGTGTTTTATGAGATCGATCCCAGAGGCGGTGAGGCCAGACGGGCTTTTTCCTTGCCGGTAAAAGGAGCGTCTCTCAAGAGAATTGATGGGGAACGGTATGTAGTCAGTGCTGTTCAGGAGAACCAGCATAAGGAAAAGGAAGATACCTGGGAAGTGCTGGAGGAGGCTCCGTTCTGGGGCAATAACAGAGGCTTTACTGTAGGACAGAGGGGCAGACTCTATCTGTATGACAGAGAGAGCGGAGAACTGGAAGCGATAACGGAGCCCTGGTTTGATGCGGCGCTGTGCGACGTTTCGGAGGACGCGGTTCTGTATAAAGGCGCGTTGTGGGAAATGGGCATGCGTTATACCTACGGCGGATTGTACCTGTATGACATCAAGAGCAAGGAGACAAAGACCCTGATCGAGCCGGAGAAGCGCTCCATGGGTGTGGTTCAGTTCTGGCCGGATGGCCGGATACTGGTGGTGACTTCTGATAGAAAGCGGTATGGCCGGATGGAGTACCAGCAGTTTTACCTGCTGGATCCGGAGAGCCTGGAGCTCTCGCTTCTTGCGGAGTATGAATACAGTATCGGCTATGGAATGGTCGGATCGGACGCCAAGCTGGGAGCCGGCCGCGGATATAAGATGCAGTCGGATGGACTGGACTTTGTGACCGGAATCGGAGAGGACGCGGTACTGCGCCATCTGTCTCTGGACGGACAGATCTCCGAAGCGATGACGGGGGCAGGATCCTGCGAGAGCTTTGACAGAACGGCGGATCACCTTCTGGTTTGCGGCATGTATGGCAGCCGATTGGCGGAGCTGTATCTGGACGGGAAACAGGTGAGCCGTCACAATGAGGACTGGAGTGCGGAGCATATGGTCAGCCTGCCGGAATTCTACAGCTACACGGGCAGTGACGGCGTGGAGATCCATGGATATGCGCTGAAGCCAGTGGGATATCAGCCGGGAGTCTCATATCCGGCGATCCTGCATATCCACGGAGGCCCGCGTACTGTATTCGGAAGCGTGTTCCATCATGAGATGCAGGTCTGGGCCAATGCGGGTTATTTTGTGTTTTATTGCAACCCGAGAGGCAGCGACGGCCGAGGCAATGAATTTGGTGATATCTGCGGCAAATATGGTACGGTGGAGTATCAGAACCTGATGGAGTTTACGGACCAGATGCTGAGCCGCTATCCGGACGCGGATCCGGAGAGTGTAGGCGTGACGGGAGGTTCTTACGGCGGCTTTATGACCAGCTGGATCATCGGACATACCAATCGCTTTAAGGCAGCGGCTTCCCAGAGAAGCATCGCCAACTGGGTTTTGTTTGAACATTCTTCCGATATTGGCCCCAGCTTTACACTTGCGAACCATGGGACGACAACCCGAGAGAATGTGGAAGAGCTCTGGGATCATTCTCCGCTCAAATACGCGGATAGGTGTGTTACACCGACGCTGTTTATCCATTCTGATGAGGACTACCGATGCTGGATGGGAGAGGGGATCTCTATGTTTACCGCACTGAAGATGCACGGCTGCCCGGCGAGGCTGGTGTTATTTAAAAAGGAAAATCATGAACTGTCCCGTTCCGGACGGCCTAAGAGCCGAATCCGCCGTATGGAGGAGATTCTGGGCTGGATGGATCGTTATCTGAAGGAGAAGAATGCCTGATGAAACCGATTACTTATGAGGATTTGTACGAATTTCGTTTTGTATCGGATATCAAGCTGTCGCCGGACGGCGCATACGGCGTCTTTACAGTGACCCGCGCGGATAAGGACAAGAATGGGCATGCTTCCTGTCTGTGGCTTTTGGATACGGCGGAGAAAGCTGTGCGGCCGCTGACGGAAGGCGTGGATGAAAAGGGCGCTTTCTGGCTGGATGAGAGTCATCTGGCATTCGCGACGGCGAGGGAGAAGAAGGACAATACCAGCCGTTGGTACCGCATGAGTATTCACGGTGGAGAGGCGGAGCCGTATCTGGATCTGCCGGGCCGTGTCGGCAGCCTGAAAT